>NZ_JBFTZW010000009.1:0-165693 GCF_056406555.1 Arthrobacter sp. P1_B4 | reverse complement strand
GTGGGGACCTACGGCCGGCAATACTACGTCGATGTCCCGCAGCAGAATCCATTGGCACGTTTTGTATTTATCACTCCGGGAATACCTTTTACGGGCGGAACCCCTGACTACTCCGTCGGCAGCCCTCGTTATAACTGGACAGCAGCAGCAATCGACGGAGCCCGGTCCGCGTCCATACCCTGGGTCGTGGTGGCCATGCACACACCTTGCATCTCGATCGGCATATACGACTGCGTTGCAGGCACCGACATTACTAACCTGCTTCTCAGCAAGAAAGTGGACGTCGTCCTGAACGGCCATGAACATCACTATCAGCGCAGCAAGCAGCTTTCAGTAGCAGCCGGATGCGCGGGGCTCCAGCCTGGCGTCTACAACCCATCCTGCGTGYGTGACGGGGACAATTCCCTGGCCAAGGGAGCCGGCTCCGTCTTTACAACCGTCGGGACGGGTGGCGTGGGCCTGCGCGATGTCAATACCGCCGATCCAGAAGCACCGTACTTCGCCGCCTATTCCGGCCTCAACCTGAACCCCAGTCACGGCCTGCTGGACATGAAGTTCACCGCCACCACCTTGGACGCCCGATTTGTCGCCACCGACGGCGCGTTCACGGATGCCTTCAGCGTCGCTTCGTCGGGGAGCAATGTGCCTCCAACGGCGTCCTTCAGCTCGTCCTGCTCCAATCTCACCTGTGCATTCGACGCGTCGGCATCCACAGATCCGGACGGCACCATAGCAAGCTATGCCTGGGACTTCGGCGACGGCACCAGCGGCACCGGCCCTTCGCCGTCGCACCCCTACGCCACCCCCAGCAGCTACAACGTCACCCTGACGGTCACTGACAACGGCGGTGCCACGGGCGCGGCAACCCAGACAGTCACAACAACAGCTGGCACAGCACCGTTTGCCCAAGACGCATTCAACCGGGCGGTCACTAATGGTCTCGGCACCGCGGAAACGGGTGGCCCCTGGTCCGTGACGGGTAGCACGAGCGATTACTCCGTGGCCAGCGGGACAGGACGCCTGCGCATCGCCTCTGCGGGCGTCGCCAACTACGCCTATCTGGGTTCTGTCAGTTCCTCGACCACCGACCTCTACCTCGAGCTTGCGACCGACAAACCCGCCTCGGGTTCCGGCCTGTATTTCTCGGCAGTCGGACGAAGGATTGCGGGATCCGGAGAATACCGGGCTAAGGCCCAAGTGACATCCACGGGCGCTGTGAACCTGTCATTGATAAGGACATCGGCCAGCGGCACCGAAACCACGATCCAGAGTGGCCTCACGATCGGTGGCCTGAACTATGCCGTCGGCGATCGATTGGCAATGCGCCTGCAGGTCACGGGCACGGGGACCACCACCATCCGCGCCAAAGTCTGGAAAGTGGGGACGGCCGAACCGGTCAGCTGGCAGCGCTCCGTGACTGACACGACGGCGGCTCTGCAGGCGGCGGGCGGCATCGGGTTATTCACGTATCTTTCCAGCAGTGCTAACAATGCGCCGATCACTGTGCTGCTGGACAATGTGACGGCGGCGGCCCCGTAGCCGGTTCACGAGCCCTGGGCGCTGTTATCCGACCGGCGCCCAGGGTGTAATACAGGCCTCCGGCCAGGCGGACCGTAGTGAGTGCGGTATTTTTGAACCTGTGCTGATCTCTGACCGCGACATTCGAACCGAAATTGACTCCCAGCGGATTGTCCTCGAACCCTTCGACCCCGACATGGTCCAGCCGTCCTCGGTGGACGTCAGGATCGACAAGTTCTTCCGGCTGTTCGATAACCACAAATACGCCCACATTGACCCGGCCGAGGAGCAGCCCGAGCTGACCCGCCTGGTGGAAGTTGAGTCCGGCGAGCCGTTCATCCTGCACCCGGGGGAGTTCGTCCTCGGCTCCACGTACGAGACCGTGACGCTGCCGGATGACATCGCGGCCCGCCTCGAGGGCAAGTCTTCGCTCGGCCGGCTCGGCCTGCTGACGCACTCGACGGCGGGTTTCATCGATCCCGGATTCTCCGGCCACGTCACGCTGGAACTGTCCAACATGGCCACGCTGCCCATCAAGCTCTGGCCCGGCATGAAGATCGGCCAGCTGTGCTTCTTCCGGCTGACCTCGGCCGCGGAGCACCCGTACGGTTCGGGGGAATACGGCAACCGCTACCAGGGCCAGCGCGGGCCCACGGCCAGCCGCAGCCACCTGAATTTCCACCTCACCAACATCTAGGCGGGACGGCTGCCATCCAGGCCGGACGGCCGCGCCAGGCAGCCAAGCCAGCCTCCCGGCCACGCAGCAAGCGCCGTGTCGCAGGGCGGCAGCGTTACGCTGGGCCCGAGGTCCGGAACGCGGGGCGCCGTGCGGGACGGCGCAGGAGCCGGACCAGCGGCTCCACAAAGCGGGCGGCCAGCGGCCCCACGATCGCCATGATCAGAACGTAGGCGGTGGCGAGGGCTGCCAGATCGGCGGGCACCACGCCGGAGGCAACGGCCAGGCCGGCGATGACAATCGAGAACTCGCCGCGTGCGATCAGGGCCGCGCCCGCGCGGTAGCGGCCGGGAATGCCAATCCCGGCCCGCTTGGCCGCCCAGTACCCGGTGACCACCTTGGTGGCTGCCGTCACCAGGGCCAGCAGCAGGGCCCAGCCCAGGACCGGGGGGATGGACCGGGGGTCGGTGTTGAGGCCAAAAACAACAAAGAAGATGGCCGCGAAGAGATCACGGAGCGGTTCCAGGACGCGGGTGGCGCTGTGGGCCGTGGCGCCGGAAATCGCGATGCCGAGCATGAAGGCGCCCACTGCCGCGGAAACCTGCATGGCGGCCGCGAGCCCCGCGACCAGAAGTGCCGCGCCCAGCAGGTTGAGCAGGAAAACCTCGGAGTTTTCGCTGTGCACGGCCTTGGACACGTGGTGTCCGTGCCGCAGGGCCACCACCAGGACCAGGCTGACGACGGCCAGGGAGATCCCCACCGTCTGCAGCCCCAGCAGGATGCTGACGCCGGCCAGCGTGGCGGTCAGGACCGGCAGGTACACGGCCATGGCGAGGTCCTCGAACACCAGGATGGACAGGACCACCGGGGTTTCCCGGTTGCCGATGCGGCCAAGATCCGTGATGACCTTGGCGGCGATCCCGGAGGATGAAATGTAGGTGACGCCGCCCATCACCATGGCCCCCACGACGCCCCATCCCAGCATCACCGCGAGCCCGGCACCGGGCAGGAAATTGAGCAGCAGGTCCAGGACGCCGGCCTGCCAGGACCGCCGCAGGCCGGTGACGAGCTCGGACGCCGTATATTCCAGCCCAAGCATAAGCAGCAGGAGAATCACGCCGATCTCGCCGGAAAGGTGCGCGAACTCGTGCATGCCTTCGAGCTTGACCAGGCCCCCGGCCCCGAAGAACAGCCCGCCCACCAGATAGAGCGGGATGGGGGACATGCCGATCCGCCCGGCCAATCTGGCCAGCAGGCCGAGGCAGAAGACGACGGCCCCCAGCTCGATCAGGGTCAGCGCGAGCGGATCCATCCGGCTTATCCGTTGCGGAGGATGCCGGCCGCCGTGTCCAGGCCTTCTTGCGTGCCCACCGCAACGAGGAGGTCACCGGGGTGAAGGACGACGTCGGGTCCCGGGGAGGGCAGGACCTCGCCTTCGCGCATGATGGCCACGATCGAGACCCCGCTGCGGGTCCGGATGCACGCCTTCCCCATCGGCTGGTTCTGGAAGGGTGACTCAGCGCTGATCGAAAACTGGCGCGTGACAATACCCGGGATTTCCCGGTGCGCTTCCGAGAGCTGCATGGCGATGCGCTGGCCGCCCAGGAGGTTGCCCAGGGCGGCGGCCTCATCCGCAGTCAGCGGGACAGAGGCCTGGCAGGTGTCAGGATCGTCCCAGGTCGAGACGATGAGTTCCGTCTGGCCCTCGCGGTATTCGACAACGCCGATCCGGCGTCCGGAGGCAGTCATGAAGTCCTTGCGCCGGCCGAGGCCGGGGAGGTCCGTCTCATCCACGTTCATACCCTCAGCCTAGTGCGCGAACCGGTGATTCGGCCGCCTCAGGACTCGGGGACCACCGCGATTTCGGTCTGGTCGGGGGCCTTGACCGGCAGGAGCACGAGCAGGCCCACGAGCAGCACCACCATGATGCCGAGGATGCCCCAGCGCTGGGCCTGGCCCTCCGCTACGAAGGGTGCGGCGACGGCGATGCACAGCGTGAAGAGGGCGGGGGCGAGGAAGCTTACGGCCCGGCCCGTGGTGGCGTAGAGGCCGAAGAGCTCGCCGGATTCGCCGTGCGGGGCGAGCCTGGCGAGGTAGGCGCGGGAGGACGACTGGGCCGGCCCCACGAAAAGGCACAGCAGCAGGCCGAAGACCCAGAACGTGGTGGTCCCGGCCCAGGCCATGCCAAAGAACGTGTAACTGCCGTTGCCGAGGACCAGGATCGCGGTACCCGCGACCAGCAGGCCGGCGAGGGACGCGATAATCACAGTCTTCGGCCCGATCCTGTCATCCAGGAAGCCGCCGAGGATGGCGCCGCCGGCCGCCACGACATTTCCGAAGATCGCGAAGAAGATGACGTCCTTGAGCTCGAAGCCAAAGGTGCCGGCCGCGATCACGCCGCCGAAGGTGAAGACAGCTGCCAGCCCGTCCCGGAAGATGGCGCTCGCGAGGAGGAAGTAGATAGTGTGCGGGCTGGTCCGGTAGATCGCCTTGATGCGCCGGACGAGCAGGCCGTAGGAGGCGAGGAACCCCAGTCCGGCGCCCCGGTCCGAGCGCGGCAGCTCCGGGACCGCGAACAGCACGGGCAGGGCAAAGACGAGGAACCACAGGGCCGAAAACACCGCCACCAGCCGGATGTTCAGGCTGTCCGCGGTGGAGGCGCCAAACCAGTTCACGCTGGGCTGGACAAAAAGCTGGAGCACAACCAGCAGCGCGACGATGCCGCCGAGATACCCCATGCCCCAGCCGAAGCCGCTCACTTTGCCGATGTTCCGCGGGGTGGAGATCTGGGTGAGCATGGCGTTGTAGTTGACCCCGGCAAACTCGAAGAAGACGTTGCCCAGCGCTATGAGCGTGACGCCCAGGATCAGGTAGTCCGGCCGCGGGAAGACAAAGAAGCAGAGCCCGGTCAGGACGACGACGGCGGCCGTGTTGACCCCCAGCCACAGCTTCCGCCGGCCGCCCGTGTCCGAGCGCTGCCCGGTGACCGGGGCCAGGAGGGCAACGGCCACGCCGGCGACGGCCAGCGCGGCGCCCAGGACTGCCGAGGCCTGGTCCTCCCCGCCGAATGCCCTGGAGGTCAGGTAGACGGTGAAAACGAATGTTGTCATGACGGCGTTGAAGGCTGACGAACCCCAGTCCCACGAGGCCCACGCGAGGATCCGGCCCCGGTGCGGGACGGGACTTCCCGATTCCAGTTCCGTGGGGCGCATGGCCTCTGGGGCGGCGGCAGTGTTCATAGCCAGAATCGTAGCCGCCCAGGGCGTCCTCCGAGGGGGAGCGGGAGGGGGTTTTGCCAGCCGGGGTTTAACCCCGGCTTCACATTTGCGTCGAATTGTTCAGCGGCCGATGACCCGGCCAAAAGAATTTGTACACGCTTGGTAAACTGACGGCACCGAACCTAACAAATGACCCGCCTGCTCCAACTTGCTGACAATCGACTTTCTGACGTTGCGGAGATACCAGTGATCACAGTCCTTGCCGTGCACTTTGCGGTGGCTGCTGTGGCCCCGCTGCTGTTCCGAAAGTTTGGCAGGAATTCGTTCTTTGCCCTGGCCGCGGTCCCCGCGGCCTCCTTTATCTGGCTGCTGCTGCAGCACGACGAAGTCTATTCAGGCACAGTCTATTCAGGTTCTGACGGGGCGATCACCGAAGTCATCCCCTGGATTCCCGGCTTGCAGCTCGAACTCGCGTTCCGGATGGATGCCCTGGCCTGGATCATGTCCCTGCTGGTGCTGGGGGTGGGTGCGCTGGTGCTGGTCTATTGCGCCCGCTACTTCAAGGACAAGGACGACTACCTCGGCGGTTTCGGCGCCCAGCTCCTGGCCTTTGCCGGGGCGATGTTCGGCCTCGTTACCGCTGATGACCTTCTGCTGCTGTTCATCTTCTGGGAACTGACCACAGTGCTGTCCTACCTGCTGATCGGCTACGCCCGCACCCGGCTGTCCGCGCGGCGCTCGGCGTTGCAGGCACTCGTGGTGACCACCGCCGGCGGCCTGGCCATGCTCGTGGGGCTCATCATGCTCGGTTCAACGGCCGGAACCTACCGGATCCAGGCCATCTTGGATCTGGCTCCCACCCTGGTCGCCGGCCCCGCAGGCGGGGTCGTGAACGCCGCCGTCGTCCTCATCCTGATCGGTGCGATCACCAAATCCGCCCTGGTGCCGTTCCACTTCTGGCTCCCCGGCGCAATGGCTGCCCCCACCCCCGTGAGCGCCTACCTGCACGCCGCGGCCATGGTGAAGGCCGGGATCTACCTTGTGGCCCGGCTGGCCCCCGGATTCGCGGACACCGCGGCGTGGCTGCCGATCGTGCTGGGCCTGGGCCTGGCCACCATGCTGGTGGGCGGCTACCGGGCCCTCCGGCAGACAGATATCAAGCTCATCCTCGCCTACGGCACCGTGAGCCAGCTGGGCTTCATGACCATGGTGGTGGGCCTCGGCACCCCCGACGCGGCACTCGCCGGAATAGCCCTGCTCCTGGCGCACGGGCTTTTCAAAGCCACGCTCTTCCTGGTGGTGGGCATCATCGACCACCAGTCCGGGACGCGGGACATCCGCGAGCTCTCCGGCGTCTACGGATCGGCCAGGGCACTGGCGGTCGTCGCGGCGATCGGCGCGGCCTCGATGGCGGGCGTGCCCCCGCTGGCCGGCTTCGTCGCCAAGGAATCGGTGTTCGAGGCCTTCCTCCAGTACAAGTCGGAGACCGGGACCGGACCCTGGCTCCTGGCCGGTGTGGTCCTGGGCTCCATCCTGACCTTCGCCTACAGCGCCCGGTTCATGTGGGGAGCCTTCGCCCTCAAACCCGGCGTGGAGCCCACGGCCTTCAAGCCGGTCAAACCGGCGTTCCTCGCCGCACCGGCGATCCTGAGCCTCCTCACAATCCTTTACGGGCTGTGGCCTGCCCCCGTTGACGCCTGGATCCAGCCCTACGCGGAGCTTTTTGTGCACGGCTCCGAGGCCCCGCCCGGGCACCTGGCGCTGTGGCACGGCATCACCCCGGCCCTCGGCCTGACCGCAGTGACGTTCGTCCTGGGCCTGGCCATGTTCTACGGCCGCAACGCCGTGGCCCGGCTGCAGGCGCTGGTGCCGGGCTGGATCGACAGCGACCGTGCCTACCAGCTGACGATCGGCGCCCTGGACGACACCGCGGTATGGATCACCGGCCGGACCCAGCGAGGTTCGCTCTTCTTCTACCTGTCCGTCATCCTGACCGTGGCGTTCGTCCTGCCGCTGACGGCGCTGCTGCTGGCCAACAAACCGCTGCCGCCCGGTCTCTATGTCATCGATCCCGGCTCGCCGCTGCAGTTGGTGGCCGGCGCCGGAATCGTGATCGGGGCGCTGGCCGCGGTGCGCGCCAACAAACGGTTCCTGGCCGTCCTGATGGTGTCCGTCACCGGCTACGGGATTGCCATGATGTTCGCCCTGCAGGGAGCCCCGGACCTCGCCCTGACCCAGATGCTGGTCGAAACCATGATCCTGGTGGCGTTCGTGCTGGCCATGCGGAGCCTTCCGCCGGGGCTGCGGGACCGCACCGGCGGCAAGTACAGGGTCATCCGCGTGGTGATCGGCCTGGCATTCGGCGTCACCATGATTTTCGTGGCCATCCACGCCCTCGGCGCCCGGGTGGCGCCGCCGGTCTCCCTGCAGTTCCCGCAACTGGCCTATGAGGGCGGCGGCGGACTCAACGTCGTCAACGTGACCCTGGTGGACATCCGGGCCTGGGACACCTTCGGCGAGATCTCGGTCCTGGCCCTGGCCGCCACCGGCGTCGCAAGCCTCATCTTCGTCCGCGGCCGCGGTGACCGCATCCGGACATCCGCGAGCGTCGCGGAAGGGACAGTGGGCCGGCGCACCGGGGCCAGGGGCAGCACCAGGGAAGACGCCGCCCTGGCGATGAACCGGCGGTTCGCTGCCGCCACTCGCGACGCCTGGCTGGTGGCCGGCCGGACCCTGGCACCCGAACGCCGCTCGATCATTTTCGAGGTGGTCACCCGCCTCATCTTCCACTCGATGATCGTGTTCTCCATCTATCTGCTCCTTGCCGGCCACAACCTGCCCGGCGGCGGCTTCGCCGGCGGCCTCACCGCCGGCCTCGCCCTCACCATCCGCTATCTGGCCGGCGGCCGCTTCGAACTGCGCGAGGCGACACCCGTCGGCGCCGGCACCCTGCTGGGGATCGGACTGGCCACGGCGGCTGCCGCCGGAATGACGCCGCTGCTGCTGGGCGGCGAAGTGTTCCAGAGCGCCATCGTGGAGCTGTGGCTGCCCGTCTTCGGCGACATCAAGTTCGTCACCTCGACCATTTTCGACATCGGTGTCTACGTCGTGGTCGTCGGACTGGCCCTGGATGTGCTGCGCAGCCTCGGCGCGGAGATCGACGAGCACTTCGAAGAGCAACCCGAGACGACCGAAGAGGGGGCCGCCGAAGACCAGGGCAGCGGAGGATTCCCGGGCGGTGTCCCCGCCGGGTCCGCCGACGAGTCCGCCGACGCGGAAACCACTGCCAAGGGGAGAACATGAGCGTCAACCTGACCCTGCTGACGGTCATGGGCGCCCTTTACGCCTGTGGCATCTACCTGCTCCTCGAACGCAGCCTCACCCGGGTCCTGCTGGGCCTCATGCTGCTGGCCAACGCCACGAACCTGCTGATCCTCGCCACCGGCGGCTACGCCGGGCTGGCGCCGCTCTTCGACAAGGACACCGCGGCGGGAGACTACAACGACCCCCTGCCGCAGGCCCTGATCCTGACCTCGATCGTGATCTCCTTCGCCGTCACGGCGTTCATGCTGGGCATCATCTACCGCACCTGGGTCCTGGCCCGCCAGGATGAAATCCAGGACGACGCCGAGGACCGCCGCGTCGCGGAAACGCCAAGCTTCGATGCCGAGGATGACTCCGTGATCCCGGTCGAGACGTCGGAGTTCCCGCTGGCCACGGTCATGTCCGGTGACCGCCCCGTGCGGGCGGACAAGGCCGCCTCTGAAGAACAGCCCGGCTCCCTCAACGTTGACCCCAGCCCGGAAGGAGGCGGAGAGTGAACATCACCAGCCTTGCCCCGCTCGCCGTCGTACTCCCCATCCTGGGCGCCGCTCTGACCTTCCTGCTCATCCATCACCCCCGGGTCCAGCGCGCGGTCAGCATCGCCGTGCTGACGCTGACACTGCTGCTGGAATGCTGGCTGCTGGCCTCCGTCTGGGATGGCGGGACGGCCGCGGTGAACATCGGCGGCTGGCTGCCGCCCTGGGGCGTCGTGCTGGTGGTGGACCAGTTCTCCTCCCTCATGCTCGTGGTGTCCTCGGCCGTGAGCCTTGCGGTGCTGATCTACGCAACGGGACAGGGCATGGCCGACGGCGACCGCGACGCGCCGGTCTCGATCTTCCACCCGACCTACCTGATCCTCGTGGCCGGGGTGTCCAACGCCTTCCTCACCGGAGACCTCTTCAACCTCTACGTCGGCTTCGAGATCCTGCTGACGGCCAGCTACGTGCTCATCACCCTCGGCGGGACAGGCCCGCGCATCCGGGCCGGCGTGACCTACGTGGTGGTCTCCGTCGTGTCCTCGGTGCTGTTCCTGATCGCGATCGCGATGATCTACGGCGCCACCGGAACCATCAACATGGCGGACCTCGCCATCAAGCTCGGCGACCTCGACCAGGGCACCCGGACGCTGCTGCACGTCATGCTGCTGGTGGCCTTCGGCATCAAGGCTGCCGTCTTCCCGCTGTCCTTTTGGCTCCCTGACTCCTACCCCACCGCCCCGGCCCCGGTCACCGCGGTGTTTGCCGGGCTGCTGACCAAGGTGGGCGTCTATGCGATGGTCCGCACGGAAACGCTGCTTTTCCCGGGGGATGCGCTCAACGCCCCGCTCATGGTCGCGGCGCTGCTGACCATGGTGGTGGGCATCCTCGGCGCCCTGGCCCAAAGTGACATCAAGAGGCTCCTGTCCTTCACCCTGGTCAGCCATATTGGCTACATGGTGTTCGGCCTGGCCATGTCCACCGTGGCCGGCCTGGGCGCCGCGGTGTTCTACGTGGCCCACCACATCACTGTCCAGACCAGCCTGTTCCTGGTGACCGGCCTGATTGAACGCCGTGGCGGCAGCTCGTCCATGGACCGTGTGGCGGGACTGGCCAAGCTCTCCCCGGTCTTGGGGGTCCTGTTCTTCATTCCCGCCATGAACCTCGCCGGAATCCCGCCGTTCTCGGGTTTCCTGGGCAAGCTGGGGCTGCTTCAGGCAGGCGTGGAACTGGGGACGCCGCTGGCCTACGCCCTGGTGATCGGCGGCGTGCTGACGAGCCTGCTGACCCTGCTGGCGATCGCGAGGGTCTGGAACCGGGCGTTCTGGCGCAAGCCCGGGGACGCCGAACACCCGGATCCGGTGCTCCTGGCAGCGCCGGCCGACTCCGCCACGGGTGACCGGGCCGGCAAGACGAATGTGACCCTGCTGCCCCGCACCATGGTGGGCTCCACCCTGGGCCTGGTGGTCTTTGGCGTGGCCCTGACGGTCTTTGCCGGGCCGCTGTTCAGGGTGGCCGACCAGTCCGCCCAGGAGATGCTGGACCGGACCTCCTATATCCAGGCCGTGCTCGGCCCGGACGCGCCCGTGCCGCCGGTGCCTCCATCGCTCCATCCGGCGCAGGTCCGGGAGGGCGGCGGGAAATGAACCGGCAAAGAATCTCGCTGCGCCAGGAACTGCCGCTGCTGGTCTGGCTCGTCTTTGTCTGGGGCGCGCTCTGGCAGAACTTCAGCCCGGGCAATCTCCTCTTCGGCGCCCTCATCGCGGTGCTCGTGGCGCGCATTTTCTATCTGCCCCCGGTGGAACTCGGCGGCCGCTTCAACGTGCTCCGCGCCGTGCCGTTCGCCCTCATCTTCCTCGGAAAAGTCGTCGCGGCAAGCTTCCAGGTCCTGTACCTGGCCGTGGTCCGCGGCCCCAACGTGGTCAGCGCGGTCGTAGCCGTGCCGCTCCGCAGCCATTCGGACCTCCTGGTCACGGCCACCGGGCACGTGATCTCGCTGATTCCAGGGTCCCTCGTGGTGGAGGTGGACAGGTCGACGTCCACGCTCTACATCCACGGCATCAACGTCCGCAATGCCGAGGACGCGGCCAAGCTGCGCAAAGAGGTCCGGGACACCGAGGCCGGGCTGATCCGGATCATGGGGACCAAAGCCGAACTTTCCGCCCTGACACTGGAGACTGCCGCATGATGCAGACCGTCCTGACGGTGACCGCCGTCGTACTGTCCCTGGCCGCCGCGGGGGCGATCGTCCGGATCGCGCGGGGGCCCTCGCTGCTGGACCGGGTTCTGGCCGCCGACGTGCTGCTGGCCATCTTCGGCGCGGCCCTGTGCATCGACATGGCCGCCAACCGGCACCTGAACAACCTGATGCTGCTCGTTGCGATTTCCCTGATCGGCTTCGTCGGCTCGGTCACCGTGGCCCGGTTCGTGGCCGACAGGCGGGAGGGCGTCCGTGAATCCTGACACAGTGATCGACGCCGTCTCCGCCGTGTTCATGGTGACCGGAGCCCTGATGTCCCTCGCGGCCGCCATCGGGCTGCTGCGCTTCCCGGACCTCATGAGCAGGATGCACGCGGCCACCAAACCGCAGGTCCTCGGCCTGTTCCTGCTGCTGGCGGCCCTCGGCCTGCAGATGCGCACCTGGTCGGTGTGGCCCGTCCTGCTGGTGGCCTGGCTCTTCCAGCTGCTCACCGTCCCCGTGTCCGCCCACATGGTGGGCCGGGCCGGCTACCGGACCAAGCACCTGCACCCGGAGCTGCTGAGCTCCGACGAACTCGAGGCGGTAGTCCAGAAGGCCGCCCAGCAGGCGGCCACGCACGGAGCGGACGGCGACGACCGCTGAGCCCCCGACCGGGCCCGGCGGACCCGGCCGGCACGTCGACGGACGCGGCCGGGGCCTTCGACTGCCGCGGCGGGCGCCGCGGCAGGTCGGGTCAGACGACGTCCTGGGTCTTGGCGAAGCGGGTGATCGCGCGCTGGGTGCCGCGGTTGGCGAGCACCTGGATGATGGCGCTGACCGATGCGGAGATCAGGGCGAACGTCAGGGCCGAGCGCAGGGTGGTGGGGACGTCGTCCTCCTGGCCCTTGGGCGGTTTGTTGCCCGTGGACTTTTCCCACAAGGTGTCCACCAGCTTGGTGCCGGCAAAGCCGGCCAGGAGGCTGACGCCGGTGCCGAGCAGCTTGATGAGGATGTTCATTCTTCGGTCTCCTTGGGACGGGAACGGTTTTCCCCTAGCCTAGCGTTCCGGGGTGAGGACCATCCGCAGGGCCTCGACCACGAGTTCGTGATCCGCCTTCTGGGGCAGGCCGGAGACGGTGACGACGGCGACGGCGCCCGTGCCGCGCACGTAAATGGGGAACGCCCCGCCGTGGGCGGCGAACTCCGACTGATCCCACCAGGCGTTGTCCTCGATCCTTCCGCCGGCGGCGCGGGCCCGGAGGCCCACCAGCAGGGACGGGACCTCGTACCGCATGGCGGTGCGCTTCTTGGCGTTGATCCAGCGCTCATTGTCCGGTGTGGCGCCGTTCAGTGCGGCGTGGAAGAGCACCTGCTCGCCTTTGGTGATGTCGACGGCGATCGGCAGCGAGCGTTGCCTGCCCAGCTCGACAAGGAGGAGCCCGAGGTCCAGGGCGTCATCCTTGCTGAACGACGCGAACTGGAGCGCCTCTATCTCGGCCAGCACGCGGCCGATGAGCGCCGCCAGGGAGCCGTGCGGCTGCGGCTCACTGGAGTCGGGATCGTATTCCCCGGAGGGATCTTGGGTGACCGGTGTGTGCGACAAAATATTCCAGCTTTCCGGTGGGTGACGAGGCCGCCCGCTGGCGGGTCCGGGGGTCCGGCACGACGACTCTACCAAGAGGGTTTTCCGGGCCGCCGGGACTGCCGCCGTCCGCTCCGCGATTGTGACGGCACACCACTGAAAACCCGGCCGTTCGGGTGTAAACTAAGCCAGCCCACAAGGGCGAAAATAATTACGACAGGGGAGCGCCGCCGTCGGGCATCGCCGGAACAATCCGGGGAAACCTTTGGTGGGCGCTGAGAGTGCGGACAGCCGCAGACCCTCGAACCTGATCCGGTTAGTACCGGCGCAAGGGAGTCGAGTTCTCAGGGTGCGCGGAGGGCGGCGGAAGCCGAGACCGGCCGGCGCACCCTCCCCTCCTGTTCCTCAGGAGGACGACATGACAGATATTTCAGCACAGCATGGTTCCGCCAGCCGTTCATCCGCCCGGCGCAACTACAGCTGGCGCGTGGTGGACATTGTGGTGGCCGCGTTGATCGCCGTTGCCGGCGGCGTCATTTTCTGGGCCTGGTCCCAGGGCGCGAACCTGATCTCGACTCCGGTCAACGCGGTCTACCCGCCGTTGAGTGGACTCTACGCCGGCGGCTGGATGATCCCGGCGGTGCTGGGCATGCTCATCATCCGCAAGCCGGGCGCCGCGCTCTTCTGCGAAACCGTCGCGGCCACCGGCGAGCTCATCATGGGTTCGCAGTACGGCACCACGGTGCTGATCTCCGGCATCCTGCAGGGCCTCGGCGCCGAACTGGTCTTCGCGGCCTTCCTCTACAGGAAGTTCAACCTGCCCGTCTCCGTGCTGGCCGGCGCCGGCGCGGGCCTCTTCTGCGGCCTGAACGATTCCTTCCTGCCGTGGGGCTGGAACATCGCCTACGAAGCCGGCGACAAGCTCGCCTACATCCTCTTCACCACGATCTCCGGCGCAGTGATTGCCGGCGGACTGGCCTGGCTCGCCACCCGCGGCCTGGCGAAGACCGGAGTGCTGGGCTCCTTTGCCTCCCGCAAGGCCGCCACGGAGCCCGTCTTTTCCTGAGCCCCGTCGCTGAATCCTGCAGAGAATCATGAGATCTTCACCGGGCGTCCGGCCGGCCGCCGTCACGGCCCGCGGCTGGGGCTGGCGGCATGCCGGACGGACCAGGCCCGCGGTCAGCGGCCTTGACCTGGACATCCGGCCGGGGGAGCGCGTGCTCCTGCTGGGGCCCTCCGGCGCCGGCAAGTCGACGCTGCTCCACGCCCTGGCCGGCGTGCTGGGCGACGGCGCCTCCGGCGACCCCGGCGGCTCCGGCGCCTCCGGCGAAGCCGAAGATGCAGACGAGACCGGCAGCCTCCTGATCGACGGCGCCGCGCCACGGGCGCAGCGCGGCCGCGCCGGGCTGGTGCAGCAGGACCCGGAAACGCAGGTGGTGCTCTCCCGCCTCGGCGACGACGTCGCCTTCGGGGCGGAGAACCTAGCCGTCCCTGCGGCGGAGATCTGGCCGCGCGTGCGCGAGGCCCTCGACGACGTCGGGCTGGGACAGCTGCCGCTGGACCACCCGACGGCGGCCCTCTCCGGCGGACAAAAGCAACGGCTCGCGCTCGCCGGGATCCTCGCGATGCGGCCAGGGCTGCTCCTGCTCGACGAGCCGACCGCCAACCTCGACCCCGCGGGCGTCCTGGAGGTCCGCGACGCTGTGGGCCGCTGCCTGGACAAGACGGGCGCCACGCTGGTGGTCGTGGAGCACCGGGTGGGGGTCTGGAAAGATCTGGTGGACAGGATCGTGGTGCTGCAGCCAGGGTCCGCCACGGACTCCGCGGTCTTGATTGACGGACCGCCGGACCGGGTCCTGGCCGAGGCACGGGACATGCTCATCGGTGCGGGCGTCTGGGTGCCGGGCTACGTCCCGGCGACGCGGATGCGGACACCGGCGCGGGGCGCAGGACAGACTCTGCTCACGGCCGACGCGCTCGCGGTGTCCCGCGAACGGCCGCGGCGGGCCGGGCTGCGCGACGGCTTCCGCACCATCGCGCCGCGTCCGGTCCAGTCCGGGCTCTCCGTCCGGGTCCGCGCCGGCGAGGCGCTGACCATCACCGGCCAGAACGGCACGGGAAAGTCCACCCTGGCGCTGACACTGGCCGGTCTCCTGCGGCCCGTCGCGGGAACAGTCTCGGCCACGGCGGAGCTGAGCAGTCCCGCCACCGGTCACTCCAGTGGTCGCTCCAGTGGCCGCGTACGCGACAGCGCCGGACCCGATCCCTACCGGTGGAAGGCCCAGCAGCTGATCGCCAGGATCGGAACCGTCTTCCAGGAACCCGAGCACCAGTTCGTCACTGGCAAGGTCCTCGACGAGCTCATGTTCGGGCCGCGCCACCTCGGCTACGGCGAAGACCGCGTGGACGAACTGCTGGAGCGGCTGCGGCTGACGGAGCTTGTGGACGCCAACCCCTACACGCTCTCCGGCGGCGAGAAGCGGCGCCTTTCGGTAGCCACTGTGCTGGCGGCGCACCCCCAGGTGCTGGTCCTGGACGAGCCCACCTTCGGCCAGGATGCCAATACCTGGGCCGAACTCGCCTCGTTCCTCTCCGAGCTCCTCGACGCCGGCACCGCCGTCGTGTCCGTGACGCACGACGCCGAATTCAGCGCCGTCCTCGGTGGCGCCGAACTCCGCCTCCGGCCACGGGAAACCGGAGCCGCGGACGCTCCCGGCCCGGATCTTCAGCTGCCGGAGGGGGCCTCGCCATGAGGGACGCACTGAGCCTGCGCGGCAACCATGCGCTGCTGACCCGAGCCAACCCGCTCGCCAAGTTCACGGCGGTCACCCTGATCACCCTGGTCCTGGCGCTCTCCATTGACTGGGTGTCGGCGTCGGTGGCGCTGGCGTTCGAACTGCTGCTCCTGCCGCTGGCGGGCCTGACTGTGGCCTTGCTGTGGCAGCGCGGCTGGCCGCTGATCCTCGCCGCGGCGCTGGGCGGCTGGAGCACGGCCATCCTGGCGCCTGATTCCGGACCCGTCCTGCTCGATGCGGGGATCTGGTCCATCAGCGCCGGTTCCCTGCAGCTGGGGATCGGCTTCATGCTCCGCGGGCTCGCGATCGCCTTGCCCGCGGTGCTGCTGATGAGCTGCACCGACCCCACGGACCTGGCCGACGCCCTGGCCCAGAACGCGAAACTGCCGCACCGGTTCGTCCTGGGCACCCTGGCCGCGATGCGGCTCGTCGGAATCATGGCCGAGCAATGGCAGACCATCGGCATGGCCCGGCGGGCCCGCGGCGTGGGCTCGAGCGGCAACCCCTATCAGCGGTTCCGAGCCACGCTGGGCCAGAGTTTCGGCCTGCTGGTGCAGGCGATCCGGAGCGCCTCGCGGCTCGCGGTGACCATGGAGGCCCGCGGGTTCGGCGGTGCCGCCCGGACCTGGGCCCGGCCCTCCACGTTCAGCGGACTCGATGCCTGGGTGCTGCTGGGCGGGCTCGGCATCGCGGCCGCCGCCGTCGCCGCGGCCCTCGGCGCGGGCACCTGGAACCTCGTCTTCCTCACCCGCCAGTAGACCGGCGCCGCCGGTTATCGCATGGCGTGGGTATCCGTGTGAGATTGACGCCATTCCGGCCGGAATTGCCGTGGTTTATAAATCATGCGTGATATTTTCGGGAGCATGACTCAACCGACTGCTGAACACGTAGGCATCCTGCTCCGCGAGGCGCGCGGCGCCAAGGGCTGGACCCAGGGGCAACTCGCCGCCGAGCTGGGCACCAGCCAGAGCGCCATCGCCCGGATGGAACAGGGCAAGCAGAACCTGAGCCTGAAGATGATCCAGCGTCTGGAGGCGATCGTCGGGCATAGCATCGTCAAGGTGGGCCGGCCCCAGATGACCCACCTGCGCGTCGAGGGCGGCCGCACCCTCGCCGGCGCGGTGGACGTCAACAGCAGCAAGAATGCCGGCGTCGCGCTGTTGTGCGCCAGCCTCATCAACCGCGGCACCACCACGCTGCGCAGGCTTGCCCGGATCGAGGAAGTCAACCGGATCGTGGAGGTGCTGACCAGCATCGGCGTCGAATGCACCTGGCTCAACGCGAACGACCTCCAGATCCGCCGCCCCGCCGTCCTGGACCTGGCCTCCATGGATGTGGAGGCGGCCCGCCGGACCCGCAGCGTCATAATGCTCCTGGGCCCGCTGCTGGACGAGGCCGACACTTACCGGCTGCCCTACGCCGGCGGCTGCGACCTCGGCACCCGCACCGTGCAGCCGCACATGCAGGCACTGCACCAGTTCGGCCTTAGCGTGGAGGCGAAGTCCGGGTTCTACGCGGTGCAGGCGCCGCCGTCGGACGGTCACGACCGCTCCTTCGTGCTCAGCGAACGCGGCGACACCGTCACCGAGAACGCCATCATGGCCGCAGCCCACCGCCGTGGCACCACCATCATCCGCAATGCCAGCCCGAACTACATGGTGCAGGACCTGTGCTTCTACCTGCAGATGCTCGGCGTGGACATCGCCGGGGTTGGCACCACCACGCTGAAGATCACCGGCCGGCCGTCGATCGACGCCGACATCGAATACTTCCCGTCCGAGGACCCCATCGAGGCGATGAGCCTCATCACCGCCGGCATCGTGACGAACTCGGAAGTCACCATCCGCCGCGTCCCGATCGAATTCATGGAAATCGAACTCGCCACGCTCGAGCAGATGGGCCAGCGGCTTGAGGTTTCCGGGGAGTACTTTGCCCGCAACGGCCGAACCCGCCTGGTGGACGTCACCACCAAGCCTTCGGAGCTGCGGGCGCCGGAGGACAAGATCCACCCCATGCCCTTCCCCGGGCTGAACATCGACAACCTGCCCTTCTTCGCGGTGATCGCCGCCAACGCCCACGGCCAGACCATGATCCATGACTGGGTCTACGAGAACCGGGCCATCTACCTGACCGAGCTCAACAAGCTCGGCGCCCAGGTCCAGCTGCTCGATCCGCACCGCATTTACGTCAACGGGCCCAGCAAGTGGCGGGCGGCCGAGGTGGGCTGCCCGCCTGCCCTCCGCCCCGCCGCCTGCCTGCTGCTGGCCATGCTGGCGGCCCGTGGCGTCTCGGAGCTGCGGAACATCTATGTCATTGAACGCGGCTATGAGGACCTGGCCGAACGGCTGAACACCATCGGGGCGAAGATCGAGTATTTCCAAGACTGAGCCCCGCGTTGGTGTGGGGCGTTTCGGCGGATCCTGACGCACAATAGATTCATGCGCACCTTCGGCGTGGAGGAAGAACTGCTGATAGTGGACCCCGAATCGGGGATGTTGCTTGCCCTCGCTGACCTCATGCTGCCGAGTCTGGTGCCGCCGCAGCAGGAAGCCGCCAGGGTTCTCCCGGCACAGAAACCGGTCCACGAAGGCGCCGACTTCAGCTACGAGCTCAAGCTCGAACAGATCGAGACCCAGACGCATCCGTGCCTGGAATACACGGAACTGCTCCGGCAGCTCAGGCGTGGCCGGTCCCTTGCGGACCAGGCCGCCCGGGCGCACGGCGGGCGCGTCGCGGCCATCGCCACGTCGCCCCAAGGCTCAGCCACCCACCTGACCCCGAATCCGCGCTATATGACCATGCAGCAGCGCTTCGGGCTCACCGTCCGGAACCAGCTGACCTGCGGCCTCCACGTCCACACCTTTGTGGAGTCCCCGGAGGAGGGCGTGGCGGTAATGGACCGGATCCGCGACAAGCTGGCCGTGCTGATAGCACTCAGCGCGAATTCCCCGTACTGGAACGGGGCCGAGACCGGATTCGAAAGCTACCGCACCCAGGCCTGGAACCGCTGGCCGGGCTCGGGTCCCACGATGATCTTCGGCAGCCTGCCCGTCTACCGCCGCGTGGTCACCCGGCTGGTCGAAAGCGGCGTCCTGATGGATGAGGGGATGGTCTATTTCGACGCACGGCTGGCCCGGCAGCATCCCACCGTGGAGATCCGGGTCGCGGATGTCTGCCTGCGGGCCGAGGATGCTGCCCTGATTGCCGTGCTGGTGCGCGCCCTCGTGGAGTCGGCCGCGCGGGAATGGAACGACGGCGTCGATCCCGCCCCGGTGCCCACGCTGCTGCTGCGGATGGCCGCCTGGCAGGCCAGCAATTGCGGACTGCGCGGGGAGCTCCTGGACTTCGGAACCTTCACCCCGGCCCCGGCCGCGGACGTGGTCAGGGCGCTCGTGGACTTCGTGGCCCCGGTGCTTGAGGAGCAGGGCGAGCTGGAACTGGCGCGCGAGGGCGTCGAACGGATTCTTGCAGAGGGCACCGGTTCCCAGCTGCAGCGCGGCCCGTTCCGGGCCGGCGGCCTGCCCGCCGTCGTCGAGCGGGCCATCGAACTGACCACCCAGGGGCCCGTCACCGAGGGGCCGGCAGGCAATCGTTCGGTCCTGGGCCGGTTGCGCCCGGCCTGACCGGGAGCCCGCAACAGCTGCGGGTGCGGGACGCCAAAAGAAAATACGGCCGAAGAGGCGCCGCATTTATTGCCGAATGCTGATAGGGAATCACGGTTGTTTAATGATTGCCGCCCAGCCCTTTTCAGTTAACCGTTCCCGGCAGGGCGGCACGCCCCCGTTCGCCTTGCGAAAGCCTGATCCGGGTAGTCGAAACAAGAAATATGAGTACTACCTGTGACCGCCATTAATTCCATTCACTGAGGTTCGGGTATTGCCTACTCGGGCGCCCTGATAGGCCACTCGCCTTTACTGGAAGAGCAAGTTCAAGGTTTTCCGAAGGTTTCCAGAAGGTCTCACAATGTCACGTAACACGCCGGGGGGCGGTTGTGCTGTGCCACATATGCGCTGGTCAACGTCCTGCAATGCTCGCACAGCCCGCAGTGGCTGCACCTTTCGCCGACGCGGCACCCTGCCAAGGGTGCCGCGAACCGATTCAGAAAATTGCCCCTCCCACTTCCCAAAGCCAGGTTCGCTTATGCGCCCGGCCCTGAAGATCAAATCCGGCCCGGCACTGGGGTGCCGAACAACATAGGAATTGAATTCATATGGTCTCGATTTATGTCTTGCTCATCGTTTTCCTGATTACTTTTGTGGCCGCCGCCGCCCTTGGCCGGTCCTGGTTCCACCGCCGCCTGCGCCGTCCCGAACTGCTTCGCAGGATTTGCCTTCTTGCCGGCTCAACGCTGCTGGTGGCAAATCTGGCCAGCGTTTTCCTCGATGCGCCCGAGTTGTGGCGGACTGCCGACCTCACGTTTACCCTTGGCGGGCTCGCGTCCCTGGGCGTTGCTTTGACGGCCCTTCGCACCGGGGGGGGGCCGGCCCCCCAGCCGCGCAGAGTTCTGGCCATCGGCGCCCACCCCGACGACCTTGAACTTGCTTGCGGCGGTACCCTGGCGAAGTTCGTAGACTCCGGACACGAGGTGCAGGGGCTCGTCATGAGCGATGGCACCCGTGGAGGGGATCCCCTGGAACGCTCCCTCGACGCGCGGCGCGGCGCGGCGTTCATGGGCCTGACCGGAATGACCCACTACAACTTCACAGACACGGACCTGTTCCGGCACAGCCAGGAAATGGTGGGTGTCATTGAAGCCGCCATCGCCCGCTACAACCCGGACATCATCCTCACGCATTCCAACCACGACCAGCACCAGGACCATCAGGCCGTCCACATGGCGACGCTGCGGGCCGCCCGCCAGCACCACTCAATCCTCTGCTATGAAAGCCCGTCGGCAACGCGGGACTTCAGCCCGAGCGTCTTCATTGACATCGACGACTACCTTGACGCCAAGGTCCAGGCCGTGAGGATGCACAGCGACCAGCTCGCCAAGCCGTATATGACGCCCGAGCGGGTCCGCGGCATCGCCTCGTTCCGCGGCGGGCAGGCGAGGCGCCGGGTCGCCGAAGCCTACGAACCCGTCCGTCTCCTGAGCACGGAAATGGAAAAGCTGTGATGCCCCGCGTGCTGGTCACCGGCGCCGGAGGCCCCGCGGGCCGCGCCGTAGCGGCCCAGCTGAAGTCCCGTGGCGTTCCCGTCCTGGGCACGGACATCCGCGAACTGCCCGCCGGGGCGGGCCTTACCGTCGTCCCGGTGCCCCCAGCCTCGGACCCGGACATGGTCTCGGCTCTGCGCCGGCTTGTCGTCCAGGAGGGCATCAACCTGGTCATCCCCACGGTGAGTGAGGAACTCCCGCAGCTTGCGGGGTACCGTGCCGCCTTCGGGACCGACGTCCGGGTCATCATCGGCGATCCCGGTCCGGTGGCTCTCGCCAACGACAAGCTCTTCACGGCCTGGCAGCTGCAGACCGCCGGGGTCCCCGTGCCGAGATTCGGCGTGCCCAGGGACTTCGCCAATGCCGGTGCCGCCATGGCCGCGCTCGGCGGCCCCATAGTTCTCAAGCCGCGGGTCTCCCGCGGCGGACGCGGCGTGATGGTCATCGACGGCAGCAAACAGGTGGACTGGCACGGCCTGCCGGAAGGCCTGATTGTCCAGGAGTTCATCCCGGGCACCGAATACGGCCCGATGGTCTTCGGCACCCCGGCGCACAACGGGGCCGCGCCGTTCGTCGTCGTCGTGGAGAAGACCGAACTGGCGCAGGGCAGCGTGGGCAACGCCGTGAGCACCCGCCGCGCCGAAGCCGGCGAGGCCACGGACGTCGGAAATCTGGCGATGGCGGCCGTCCGCTCGCTGGGCCTCACGGGCCCGGTCGACGTCGATGTCCGCCGGCGTGCCGACGGGACCCCGGTGGTCCTTGAAGTGAACGCCCGGTTCGGCGCGAACAGCGGGCGGGCCCCGGAACTGCTCGACGCCGTGCTGGCGTCGTTTGCCCTTCCCTCCTTCAACCCGGCCTCCTTCAGGCCAAGCACAGGAGCGTACGCCCATGTCCTGGTTTAGTTCCGCCTCCGCATCAGCCGTCCCCGGGGCCGAGTACCTCCTGCTCCTCATCGGCCTGCCGATTCTGGTGTTCGGGCTCGTGAAGCTGCTCGTGCTGCCGCTGTCCGTCTGGTTTGAACTCCGTGCGGGGCGCCGCCGCCGCCGCGCAACGCCCACCCTGCTGGATGAGCGGCCCAGCGTGTCGATCATTGTCCCGGCTTTCAACGAGGCGACCGTCATCGAAAACTGCGTCCGCTCCATTCAGCTCACCCTGTACGACCGGTACGAGGTGGTGCTCGTGGATGACGGCTCCACTGACAACACGGCCGGGCTGATGCGCGCGCTCGCCGCGACGGATCCCCGGATCACGGTCCTGACCCAGGCCAATGCCGGCAAGGGGGCCGCCCTGAACCTGGGCATCCGCCACGCCACGGGCGAGGTCCTCATGTTTGTCGACGCTGACGGGATCTTCTCCCAGAACACCGTCAAGCGGATGCTCCAGGGTTTCACTGACCAGCGCACCGGAGCCGTGTGCGGCGACGACAGGCCGGTAAACCTGGACCGGGTCCAGACCCGGATGCTGGCCTTCATCAGCCATGTCGGCACCGGGATGGTCAGGCGCGCCCTGACCATGATCGGCTGCCTCCCGATCGTCTCCGGCAACATTGGGGCGTTCCCCCGCCGGATCCTGGAGGAGATCGGGCCGTTCCGCGAAGACACGGTAGGCGAGGACCTGGAACTCACCTGGCGGGTGCACAAGGCAGGCTACCGGGTGGTCTTCGCCCCGCGGGCGCTGGTCTATGCCGAGTCGCCGTCAACGGTCCGGGCGCTCTGGCGCCAGCGCGTCCGCTGGGCCCGCGGGCTGCTGCAGACCATGGGTGTGCACAAGCGCATGATCGGCAACCTCCGGCACGGACAGTTCGGCGCGTACCTGTTGTTCAACACCATCACCATGGTGGTGCTCCCGGTGCTCCAGATCCTGGTACTCGTGGATCTGGTCTTCCTCACGGCGTTGGGCCGCAGTCCGTTCGGCGCGGATGTCTGGGCAATCCTTGGCTGGGTGGGGCTGTTCATCACGTTGCTGCTCACGGTGTTTGCCCTGGCCATGAACAGGGCGTGGAAGGACCTGCGGCACGCCTGGGCGCTCCCGCTCATCCCCCTCTATTCCGTGTTTACGAGCCTGACCATGGTGGCCGCGCTGGTGCAGGAACTCCGCGGCAAGGAGGCGCACTGGAACAAGCTGACGCGGACCGGGGTGGTCAGCGTCACCGCCCCGGCGGTGCGCCCGGACGTCAGCGTTTGAAACGCGGACCGGCTGCCTTCCCTGCCCTTGCGCTCCTGTCGGTGCTGGCGCTTGCCGCCACTGGGTGCGGCGGGCCGCAGGGACCCACGGCGCCCGCCGCGGAGCGCACTGTCGGCGTCGGCTACGAAACTGTGGTCGACGCCGCCTCGACGCTGCCGGGACTGGCCAGACGGCTCGATGAGGTCAACGCCAACAGCGTCACCATCAGCGTGGGGCGGCTGGACTGGACGGCGTTCCCTTGGGACGCCCACCCCGAGGTGGAGGCCGTCCCGGGCCGTGACCACGTCGCCGAAGCGGTCAAGGCGCTGGGGACCGGCGGTGATGGCAGGAAACGCAGGATCACGCTGACCATCGACCTGCTGATCCCCGGCTGGATCCGCACCAACCCGGGCCTGGCCGGCATCAACTTCGACGGCACCCGCTCCACGGAGTTCGCCAGCGTCAGCGCACTCACGACGGGACCCGTCGGGGAGCGGCTGGTCGCCTTCGTGGCCGAGGTGACCAGGCGGTACCAGCCTGACGCCGTGGCCTTGACGGAACTGATGTTCGATAACAACACCTACGGCGGCGACGACCGCGACTCCTACCGGCTGGCCAGCGGCGGGACGGACTGGCCGCGGCTCGCGAACGGGGCCATCGACGTCGAACACCCCAGCCTCGGGGCCTGGCGGTCGAAGGCGGTGGCAGCCATCGTGGCCAAGGCGGCGGCGGCCGCGCACGCGAACGGCGCCACGCTCGACATGGACGTCCGGGCGCCGTGGCACGATCCCGCCGCCGACCGGCCGGAGAGCGGCCATGACTACGGGCTGCTGGCCGCAGCCGCTGACCGGCTGGTCTTGTGGGACTACTTCGGGCTCAACGACGCCGCTCCGGCCTACTCCGCCGAGCTGGCCGCGGCCATGGCGAAGCGGTCCGGGAAGTTCGCCATCTCGGTCGGGATGTGGGCCAAGGACGGGCGCATCTCCGCCGCGGACCTGGCGGCCGGGCTGGAGGCGTCTGTCTCCGGCGGGGCGGCCGCCGTCGCCGTCACACCATCCAGCATGCTCGACGACGACGCCTGGCGGGCGCTCAAGGCGGCCTGGGCCTGAGCGGCCATGGCCCCGGACCTGCTTAAGGGCCTGGACCTGCTTGAGGGCCTGGACCTGCTTGAGGGCCTGGACCTGCTTGAGGGCCTGGACCTGCTTGAGTGCCTAGACCTGCTTGAGCGCCTGGCCGAGGTCGCGGATCAGGTCCTCGACGTCCTCCAGCCCCACCGAAAGCCGGACCACGCCGTCGCTGAGCCCGATCGCCGCGCGGCCTTCCGGGCCCATCGCGCGGTGCGTGGTGGTGGCCGGGTGCGTGATAAGCGTCTTGGCATCGCCCAGGTTGTTGGAGATGTCGATGATCCGCAGCGCGTCCAGGAGTGCGAACGCGGCCTGCTTCGCCGTGCGCCCGGGGGAGGGCTGCAGTTCCAGGGTGAGCACGGTCCCGCCGGCCTTCATCTGCTGCACTGCGAGCGGGTACTGCGGGTGAGACGGCAGCAGCGGGTACTTTACCCAGCCGACCGCAGGCTGTCCCTCGAGCCATTCGGCCAGCCACAGCGCGGAGGCCGAGGAATGGTTGACGCGCAGGGCCATGGTCTCCAGGCCCTTGGTGAGCACCCAGGCGTTGAACGCCGAAAGCGCCGGACCGGTGTGCCGCATGAGCTGCTTGACGGGCCCGTCGATGAATTCCTTGGTGCCCAGGATGGCTCCGCCCAGGACGCGGCCCTGGCCGTCGATGTGCTTGGTGCCGGAGTAGACCACCACGTCCGCGCCGAGGTCGCCGCAGCGCTGGAGCAGCGGGGTGGCGAAGACGTTGTCAACCACCACCGTGGCGCCGGCCGCGTGCGCCAGTTTGCTCACGGCGGCGATGTCCACGATTTCCTGCATCGGGTTCGACGGCGACTCGAAGAACACCGCGGTGGTCGGCACGGACAGCGCGGACTGCCACTGCTCCAGGTCCGGACCGTCTACAAAGACCGTCTCGACACCCCAGCGCGGCAGGATTTCGTTGAGGATCACGAAGCACGAGCCAAACAGCGAGCGGGCCGCGACCACCCGGTCGCCGGCCGCCAGCAGCGCGCCCAGGGCGGTGAAGACGGCGGACATGCCGGACGCCGTCGCGAAACACGCCTCCGTTCCCTCGAGCAGCCGCAGCCGCTCCTGGAAGGTGGCGACGGAGGGGTTGCCGTAGCGGGAGTAGACGAAGCGCTCGTCCTCCCCGGTGAAGGCGCGCTCGGCGGCGGCCGCGGACTCGTAGACGAATCCTGAGTTGAGGAAGATCGGCTCGGTGGTCTCCTGGAAGCCGGTGCGGTCAAGGCCGCCACGGACAGCCTGGGTGTCGGCCGCCCAGCCGGCGGCGTCGGGATTGAAAGTCACTTAGATCTTTCCGAGGTTGGTGGGCAGGCCGCGGTTCTTCCAGCCATTGACGGTGCGTTCGCCAAAGCGGTCGGTCTCGCCTTCGAAGCCCTCAAGGACGTTGTACGAGGTGTAGCCGGCGGCCGTCGCGGCCGTCGCGGCGCCGATCGACCGGGCACCGGAACGGCAAAGGAACACCAGTTCGACGGCGGTGTCCGCCGGCGCCTGCTGCCTTAGCTGTTCCACGAAGTGCGGGTTCGGCGTGCCGCCGGCAAGGTTCCACTGGATGAAGAGCGGATCGTTGCGGCTCTCGCCCGCGGCCGCGGTGTCCGGGATGCCGATGTGGGCCCATTCGCCTTCGGTCCGGACATCCACCAGGATGGCTCCGGCCTCCAGCTTGGCCCACGCCTCCTGCGGGCTGAGGTCTCCGGCGTAGCTCATGCGTGGCCCGCGAAGGCTCCGTCGGCGCCAAATTCGTCGGCGTCGAGCTCATCAACCGCATTGGCCACGGCGGCGTCCGCACTGGCAATCGCGGCCGGCAGGACCAGCGCCTGCGCCACGATCACGGTGCTTCCGTTGAAGCTGGCGGCGGGGCTTCCATGCAGCACGTAGCCCTCGGCCAGGGCGGCTGACACCCGCTCGCAAAAGGCGCGGTCATCCGCGCCGGTGAACAGGCGGTAAGCCAGCCTCTCCGCGCCGGGTGCTGAACCGGGTGTGGCTGTTGTGGGTATTGACGTCTCGGGCACGACGGATCTCCTCTTTCACGCTTGCAGCTCGAATTCTCGAATGCCGAGTATTCACCTGAGGCACCCCGCCGCGAAAGGGAGGGTTGCCGACCGGCCAGTCAGGGCTTGGCACCGGTTCTCATTACTCCCCAAAAACGTAACACCTGCGACGCCGGCCCGCACCGCCGCCGTCGTCATGTTCCGTAACCGGACCGCGGCCCGGGCGAGTAGTGGCGGGCTCCAGTTTCGGGTACAGCCCACTCGTGTCTGCCGGGACGTTTCGCCGTCTACTGGGGGGATTAGGTCCGACGAGTCGGCCGGAGCTGCAGGTGATTCGAGCAATGTGTGAATCGAGCAGTCCCGGAATCGACTCGCCTGTCCATCAACAAGCTGTCTGGGAATCGGTGGCTGGAACGGTCGGAGCCGCAGCCGCGGTCCGGCCGGTGACGGCGGAATGGAGCAATCGTGGGCCCGCGCATACTCGTTACCGGGATTACAAGCGCCGCCGGACGGGCCGTCGCGGCCCAGCTCGAAGCCCGGGGCCTCCCGTACCTCGGCTCCGACGCCCGCGCCGACACCCGCCAGGCCGGGGAGGCTCCCGCCGCCGCGGTCAGGCTCCTGCCGGCGACGAACCCGGACATGGTCCTGGACCTGCGCCGGGTGGTGGACCGCGAAGCCATCAACGTCATCATTCCGACCCTCACCGTGGAGCTCCCGGTCCTGGCCGCGGCCCGCGCCGGATTCGCCCAGGACGTGCGGATCATCGTGGCCGACCCCGCCGCGGTGGCCCTCGCCAACGACCACCTGTTCACCACCTGGGCGCTGCAAGCCGCCGGCATCCCGGTGCCCCGGTTCGCGGTTCCGGGCGACCTCGCCGCCGCGCCGGCATCCCTCGCCGGCCTCAGCGGCCCCGTGGTGGTCAAGCCTCGGGTCTTCAAAGGCTCCCATGGTGTCCACCTGCTGGCCGGAACCGGCTCCGTTAGCTGGAAGAACATGCCGGCGGGGCAACTGGTCCAGGAATTTATCCCGGGTGCCGACTATGTGTGCCTGGTGTTCGGCACCCCGGCACGCAACGCGATGGCGCCGGTGGCGGTGGTCCTCGAGAAGACCAGGACTCCGTATGGACGCGCCGGCAGCGACGAGGTCAGCCGCAGGGTGCCGGCGAACCAGGCCGGGGATGTGCGCAAGCTGGGCCTGGCCGCCGTCCGCACGCTCGGGCTGGCCGGGCCGGTCCAGGTCCAGATCCGCCGCCGCACCGACGGAACGCCCATGGTGCTGGGTGTCTGCGCGACCCTGGGGGAGAACAGCACCTGGGCCCCGGAAATGCTCGACGCCGTGCTCGCAACGTTCATGCTCCCGGCGTTCAACCCGGCCTCGTTCCGCCGGTGCCCGGCAGTGCCCGCGGACGCCCTGGGGTGAGCGTTCCTATTCGATGGTCGCGAAGAGGGCGTTGAGTTCGGCAGTGAGCTGGCGCCGGAGTTCCGGGGTGCCGATTTCCTGCCCGTCGATGTGGTTCACCGGGGCCAGAAGCCGGATGCTGGAGATCAGCCAGACCGCGTCGGCGTCCAGCAGGTCCTTCGGCTCCAGCGGGCCGTAGCCCAGCTCCCAGCCGGCGGCCTTGGCGGCGGTGAACAGGGCGCCCTGTGACGTGCCGGGCAGGATGCCGCTGTCCAGCTGGGGCGTGATGAGCCGCCGGACGGTGCGGACTCCGCCGGCGCCGTCGTCCGAGGTTTCCAGGTGGGCCAGCAGAACGGTCGACGTCGGACCCTCCAGCACCCTGCCGTCCGCGGACGTGAAGATGACGTCGTCGGCGCCCTGCCGGTGGGCGTAGCGCAGCGCCGCCATGTTCACGGCGTAGGAAAGGGTCTTGGCGCCGAGCAGGAGCCACGGGGCGCGCTCGCCGACTTCACTGTCGTAGCCGCGGTCGAGCAGGATGACGTCGATCCCGGTCTCGCGCTGCCGCCGTCCCGCGGCGGCCGGGGCGGAGGCCTGGACCCAGCACGTGGGGGCAGCCGCGCCCTCCGGCCCGCGGGTGACAATCAGCTTCACCACCACCTCGTCCTGCGCCGCGCCGCCCGGTGCAGCCGCGGCGGGTTCCTGCCCGCGGAACTCGCGGATGGCGGTTTCCACCGCCCGTCGCCATGCATCCTCGGCGGGGATGTCCAGCTCCAGAAGCCGGGCCGAGCCAGCCAGCCGGGTCAGGTGCGCCTGGATCTTGCGGGGCCGGCCGCCGACGGCCAGGAGGGATTCGAAAACGCCGTCGCCCCGGGTGGCGCCCAGGTCCGTGGCCATCAGCTGGGGCTGCGACGCGTCGGCAACGCGGCCGCCGTCGAACGCCGGGTCGAGGAAGACCAGAACGGTCGCGGGCGCAGGAACAGGGGCAGGAGTGATCATGGCTAAAGCTTAGTCTCGGTGGTCCCGGGATAGGATTTGGGCACTGCCCGTTCGGAACTGTTCCGCGTGGCTTGTACGTTGAGGGGTTCGCCTGTGCTGTGGCCATTTCCGCTGGCGGAGACTTTACCGTCCTGGGCGATTCTGATTTTGACGGTGATCGACTTCGCCATCCGAGTGCTGGCACTGGGCATCATCCCCGGAAACCGGCGGCCCACCACCGCGATGGCGTGGCTGCTGGGCATCTTCATCGTGCCGACCATCGGCCTGCTCCTGTTCCTGCTGTTCGGCAACTTCCGGCTCTCCCGCAAGCGCCGCGCGCAGCAGGACGCGGTCAATACCCGAGTGCGCGCCGGGACCTCGGAACTGGCGATGCTGGAAAGCCGCTACGCCGGACCCGAATGGGTGGCTTCCGCCGCGGAACTGAACAAGACGCTGGGCTCGCTGCCGATGGTGGACGGTAACCAAGTGGAGCTGCTGCCCGGCTACCCCGACTCCATCAAGGCGATGGCCGCGGCGGTCCGCGGCGCAAAGTCCTTCGTCAACGCCGAGTTCTACATCATGAGCTCGGACCACGTCACGGACGATCTGCTGACCGCGCTGGAAGAGGCCGCCGAGCGCGGCGTCGAGGTCCGTGTCCTGTTCGATCACCTTGGCACGCTTCGCATCAAGGGCTATCGCAAGCTGATCGCCCGGCTCAAGGCCAGCAAGATCCGCTGGCGGCCCATGCTGCCGCTCAGCCCGCTGCAGGGGCAGTGGCGCCGACCGGACCTGCGCAACCACCGCAAGATCATGGTGATCGACGGCGAGATCGCCTTCACCGGATCGCAGAACCTGATCGAGCCCTCCTACAACAACCCCAAGCACCGAAAGATCGGCCGCGAATGGGTCGAGCTGATGGCCTGCCTGCGTGGACCGATCGTCACCACGCTCAACGTCGTCTTCGCCACGGACTGGCTCAGCGAGACCGACGAATCCATTGAGGAACAGCTCGCGCACCGGCCCGAACTGCACGCCGGCAACATCACCGCCCAGGTGGTGCCCAGCGGCCCCGGCTTCATCACCGAAAACAATCTGCGGCTCTTCAACACGCTGATTTACTCGGCTCAGCGCAAGATCTCGATCTGCAGCCCGTACTTCGTCCCGGATGACTCGCTGCTGTATGCGGTGACGACGGCGGCGCAGCGCGGCGTCGACGTCGAACTCTTCGTCTCGGAAAAGGGAGACCAGTTCCTGGTCCACCACGCCCAGCAGTCCTACTATGAGGCGCTGCTTGAAGCCGGGGTACGGATCTACCTCTACAAGGCCCCCTTCGTGCTGCACGCCAAGCACTTCACGATCGACGACGACGTTGCCGTGCTGGGTTCCAGCAACATGGACATGCGCTCCTTCTCGCTGAACCTGGAGGTCTCGGTGATGCTCCTGGGGGAGGACATCGTGCGGCGGATCAGCGCCGTGGAGGACACCTACCGGGGCATTTCGCGCGAACTTACGCTCGAGGACTGGATGAAACGTCCGATGGGCGTCAAATACGTGGACAACGTCGCGCGGCTGACGGCCACCCTGCAGTAGCCGGGGCGGCGGGACAGCCGACTCAGCCCGTCGGAAACCCGGCGCCGAGCGCCGAGAGGACACCGAACGCTTTGGTCCGGATTTCGTCGTACTCCTCCTGCGGGGTCGAGTCGGCGGTGACAGCGCCGCCGACGCCGAGACTCAGTTCCGCGGCACCCTCGCCGGGGGCGCTGACCACGAGGGTCCGGATTGCCACGGCGAGGTCGGCGGCCCCGTTCAGGGAGAAGTAGCCGATCGCCCCGGAGTACACGCCGCGCGGCGCGGCCTCCAGCCGGTCCAGGATGGCCATGGTGCTGACCTTCGGGGCGCCGGTCATCGAACCCGCGGGGAAACAGGCCGCGACTGCCTCGGCCCGCGGCATCCCGGGCCGCAGCCGGGCATCGATGGTGCTCACCATTTGGTGCACGGTGGCGTAGCTCTCGATCGCGCACAGCCGGCTGACGGCCACCGAACCCGGGACGGCAAAATGGCTCAAGTCGTTGCGCAACAGGTCCACGATCATGATGTTTTCCGCCCGGTCCTTGGCCGAAGATTCCAGCTCCTCGCGCAGCGCGGCATCCGTGCCTGGGTCTGTGTCCCGGCGGCGCGTGCCCTTGATCGGCTCGGCCCGCATCCTGCCGTCCGCGGCAATCTGCAGAAACCGCTCCGGCGACGTGCTCGCCACGGCGAGCCCGCCGAACCGCAGGAAGCTGGCGAACGGGGCCGGGTTCCGGCGCCGCAGGTCCAGGTACGCCGGCCACGGATCCACGCCCTGAGACCCCGCGGGCGAGGCAGCCGTGAGCACCGTGGTCAGGCAGACCTCGTAGGTGTTTCCTTCCGCGATCTCACGCTGGGCCTCGGTGACCTTCGCCTTGTACCCGGCTTCCGTGTCCCGGGCGGCGAAGCGCGGGGCGGTGGTTTGCGGGGCGGTGGTTTGCGGGGCACTGGCGCGCTGGGCCGGGGAGGCGTGCGCGGCCACGTGCGCCGACGCGGCCGCGGTGACGGCCGTGCGCGCCGTCTCAAGCCAGTCCCCGGCGTCGGGTGCGTCCAGGGCCAGCAGCCAGGCTGTGCCCTCGGCATGGTCAAGGACCACGGCACGGCCGGCGAAGATCAGGCAGGCGTCCGGGGTGGCGGCGGTGACGTCGCTCCCGCCGGTTTCGCGCTTGAGCTCGTAGCCGAGGTACCCGAGCCAGCCCAGGGTGAACTCGCACGGGTAGGCATCGGGTGCGCGGAGCACGCGGCGGCCCCACACGCCGTCGAGCCAGCGGAAGAACGGGCCATCGGTGGTCACGGTGGCCTGGCCCGTGCTGACGCGGGTCCGTCCGGAACTGTGCCGGACGGCCTGGCCGAAGCGGCCGCCGTCGTCGGCCAGAATGCTGAAGCGGCTCCGCTCCGCGGCCTCCGGGGCCAGTCCTGCCGGGTCCAGGGAGGAGTCGAGCCACACGGCGTTGGGTGAACCGCCAAAGAGCGCCGCAAACAGCTGCCCGGCCTCGGGCCGGGCCTCGACCCGTTCTGCCAGCAACTGCAGCCCGCGCCGGGCGGCGAGTTCGGGCAGCAGGGCGGGGGCGACGGCGGGAAGGTACTGAAGGGCCTGCAGGACGTCGTCCGGGGCGGTGCCGTCCGCCAGGTTGAGCACGTGCACATCCGCGCGGGCCGGGACGTCATCGGCCGCCAGCCACTCCGCTTCCTGCGCAGCCCACTGGTCCCAAAACGGTTCGTAGGTGTCGCCGTCCCGGGCCAGCGCCCGGGCCCGGCGGTCCGCGTCGGAGGAGTCCGCCCAGATCACCGCGTCCAGCAGGGGCACTGCGGCCGCCGCGGCGGCACCGACGCCCTCCACCAGGACGATTTCGGCCGGGCGTGTGGTGCGGGTCTCGCCGTCGTAGTGCCGTGCCCAGTCCCAGCTGACCCATTCCGCGTTCTCCCCGCGCCGCAAGGGCGAAAGCACGGTGGTGACGTAGCGTTCGATCCCCGCCGCCAGCCCGTTCCAGCCGGGATAGATGTCCTCGAGGTGGAAGAGCGAGACCTTGTGGTGCTCCCTCAACCGCGCCGCCAGTTCGATGGCCAGGGTGGTCTTGCCGGAGCCGGAGCGCCCGTCGATTGCGATGATGACGGGTGCGGGGCTCATGAAATAGAGCGTACCGGCTGCTGTGCATTGGGTTGATCACTGCCGTGATGTTGCCCGTCCTGCCGCTCAAGTTCGATGCGTACGTGCTGCACAATCCCCGGAAGGGAGGCCCGGATGAGGTTCCAGGTGGTGTCGAAGTCGGTGTGGCCGCCGTACCACGGGTCCTCGATGCCCTGCTCCAGCGGGTCCTCGTCCGCCACGGCGGGGTCGAAGCTGCGGAGCATGCGGATCTTGGCCAGAGAGTCCCGGTCCGGTGCTGCCTGCCGGAGCCAGCCGTAGTGGTCGACGTCGAGGGCCAGGATCAGATCCCGGCTCGCGAACCATTCAGGCCGCCATTCGCGCGCCACGTGGTGGTCCGAAGCGATGTTCTGCGCCGTGAGTTTGCGCGCTGCCCGGGGATCGATCGGCCGGCCCGCCTCATACGCGGTGGTGCCGGCGGAATCGACCACGGCCCCCGTGAGGCGCTCGGCCCGGAATGCCTCCGCCAGCATAAGTTCCGCCATCGGGGACCGGCAGATGTTTCCGGTGCAGACCGCGATGATCCGGTACTGGCTCGACATTGAGGTCATAGCTAAGCATGAACGATCCCGGGCCTCTTGGCTAGCTGGCCCCCGCGAAATATTACAAAAGATGTCAACCGACTTTTACTTATTGTCATGCCCGGGCGCGGGGGCGGCCGGGTCAAGTCCAAGGTGCCGGACCAGCGCGTCGAGGACCGGCAGCTGGCCCTTGACCAGCCTGGACCGGGCTGCGGGCTCGGCGGTCCATTCCGCGCGGTCGATCTCGGGGAAGCTTCCGATTGTGCCCGATCCCCTCGGCCACTCCAGCTCGAAGGTGTTGCTCACGATGCGTTCGGGCTGGAAGTCCGCTTCCGCCGTGAAGACCGTGATGATCTTGCCGGAGGGCTGGCGGAAGTCGCCGAGCCGGTGGTACTCGGCGGCGGGTGCCGGTGTGCCGATTTCCTCCGCGAACTCGCGGTGCGCGGCCGCCAGGGGGTCCTCGTCGGCGAGGTATTCTCCCTTGGGGATGGACCAGCCGCGGGCGTCCTTGCGGGCCCAGAACGGGCCGCCCATGTGGGCTATCCAGAGCTCGAGCTGCGGTGCGCTGCCGGATGGCGGCGCCCCGCCGGGCGGGGATGCACTCCTTAGCCGGTACAGCAGAAGGCCTGCGCTGCGAACGGTCATGGCTCCCTCCTGCCCCAAGGGTATTCCCTCAGTGCTTGAGCGGCCGCGATCAGGCTGCCGGCCCCCACAGAGCCTTGCGGAGCAACCCCTTGAGTGTCGCGATCTCCGGGGCGCTGAGGCCGGCCAGGGCGGCGGATTCCGCGTCCCGCGCCGCGGCCTCGGCCCGCCGGAAGAGGGCTTCCCCCTCCGGGGTCGAGGAAACAATCTTGGCGCGCCGGTCCAGCTTCCCGGGCGCCCGGATCACCAGCCCGCGCTTCTCCAGCTCGTCGATCAGGGCGACAATCTGGCTCGGGTCCAGGCTGAGGAACTCGGCCATCTCCCGCTGGGTTGGTTCCAGCCCGCTGTTGGCCAGGGCGAGCACCGAATAGGAGCGCTCCTTGAGGTCGAACGCGGCCAGGGCGCGGTTGTTCAGGACCGACCCGCCGGCATGCAGCTTGGCCAGCAGGAAGCCCGCGTCCAGGCTGATGGTTGCCGCCGTGAGCTTCTCCGCAGGCTCGGTGCCCGGCCCGTCGTCAACTTCGGTCGCCATGCCCAACTCCAATAGTCCAAAAAATAAATCGTTGACTTTTTCAACTATCCATATTTTCATGGATACAGAACAGCATCCCACGCCGCGGGGCCGGATGCACAAGGCAGCTAGCAAAGGAGCGGCAATGAGCCTGTCAGGAAAAGTAGCAATCGTCACCGGAAGCGGACGGGGCCTCGGCCTGGCCTACGCCCGGGAACTGGCCCGCCAGGGCGCCGCGGTCGTCGTCAACGATGTGGACGCCGAGGTCGCCGCCGACGCTGTCCGGACGATTCAGTCCGACGGCGGCCGCGCAGCCGCCGTCGTCGCCCCGGTGGGCAGCTCCGACGTCGCCAAGAGGCTCGTGCAGGCAGCCGTCACCGAGTTCGGCCGGCTGGACATCCTGGTCACCAACGCCGGCATCCTGCGGGACAAGAGCCTGCTGAAGATGACGGACGAGGACTTCGACGCCGTGATCAACGTCCACCTGCGCGGCACCTTCACCTGCGCCCGGGAGGCCTTCGGCTACTTCAAGGAGCACGGCATTCCCGGCCGCATCATCACCATCGGCTCCCCGACGGGCCAGCGCGGCAACTTCGGCCAGACCAACTATGCCGCCGCGAAGGCCGGAATCGTGGGCATGGTCCGCACCTGGGCGCTGGAAATGAAGAAGGCCGGCGTCACCGCCAACGCCGTCATTCCCGTGGCCGCCACCGCCATGACCAAGACCGTCCCGTACTTCCAGAAGGCCGTCGAGGCCGACGAACGCGGCGAGGCGATGCCGGCCTTCTTCCGCCACGACCTCGGGTTTGGCACGGCCGGCGACGTCGCCGGGCTGGTGGCCTTCCTGGCCTCCGACGCTGCCGCCGGCGTCACCGGCCAGGCAATCGGAGCGGGCGGTGACCGGCTGCAACTCTGGACCCACCCCGACGCCGCCGCCACCGAATACCGCGAGGGCGGCTGGGGCTACCAGGATCTCGTGGAAAACTTCGGCGCGCTCTTCGGGGACAAGCTGCAAAGCGTGGGCGAGGACTTCCTGCCGCTGCCGGCGGAACTGCAGCCCGAACCGGCCGAGGTCCGCTGAGATGGCTGCCCGGCGCTACGAACCCGGCATCGACGCCGCCTCACTCGATGCGATCGACATGCACGTCCACCTCGAAGTGGACGGCCACGGCCACGAGTCCCTTCCGGCGGCCCTGACTGAGGCCTCCGCCAAGTACTTCAAGGCCGAGGACCGCAGCCCTTCGCTGGATCGGATCGCCGAGGTCTACCGCGAACTGAACATGGCCGCCGTCGTCTTCACCGTCGACGCGCGGACCCAGCTCAAGCACGAGCCCAACAGCATCCCGGACCTCATTGCCGGGGCGGCGCGGAACAACGACGTCCTGATCCCCTTCGGGAGCGTGGACCCCCGCACCGGCGCCGAGGCGATCCAGGGCGCCAAGCACCAGGGGATCGACCTCGGCGCGCGCGGGTTCAAGTTCCACCCGAGCCTGCAGGGCTTCGACCCCTCCAACGAGCAGTTCTACCCGCTCTGGGAAACCCTGCAGGAACTGGGCCTGCCGGCCATCTTCCACACGGGACAGAACGGCATGGGGGCCGGGCTCCCGGGCGGGTACGGCATCAAACTGGCCTACTCCAACCCGCTCCTGCTCGACGCCGTGGCCGCGGACTTCCCGGAGCTGCAAATCATCATGGCCCACCCCTCGGTGCCGTGGCAGGACGAGGCCAACTCGATCGCCACGCACAAGGCCAACGTGTTCATCGACCTCTCCGGCTGGTCCCCGAAGTACTTCCCGGAGTCCCTGGTCCGGATGGCCAACTCGGTCCTGCAGGACAAGGTCCTGTTCGGCACCGACTTCCCGCTCATCACCCCGCAGAAATGGCTGGGCGCCTTCGCGGACCTGCCGCTGAAGGACGAGGTCCGGCCCAAGATCCTCAAGCACAACGCCGTCCGCCTGCTCGGGCTCGGTGGCTGAGGTGCCCGTGGAAACCGCGCCCCAGACAACAGCCCAGGAGCGCCTCTACAGCGTCTGCGACTACTACGACGCCGAATCCCTCCTCACCGACGGGGAGCGGAGCGTGCTGGGGCGGCTGCGGGAGTTCCTGGACACCCAGGCCCGCCCGCTCCTGGCCGACTACTGGGAGCGCGGCGAGTTCCCGGACCAGCTCGCGCGGCCGCTGATCGATCTGGACCTCATGGAACCGGCGGAACTGACCGGCGTCCCGGGTACGGGTCAGACGCCTGCCCGGGGCATCTACCAGGGCTTCCGGATCTTCGAACTCGCCCGCACGGACGCCTCGCTGGCCACCTGGTACACGGCCCAGGCCGGGCTGTTCCGGACCGCCATCCGGGTCGGCGCCTCCGCGGAACAGCAGGCCGACTGGATGCCCAGGGTCATCGACTTCTCGCTCAAGGGCGTCTTCTCGCTGACCGAGCCGGAATCCGGCTCCGACATCGCCGGCGGACTCGCGACGACGGCCCGCAGGGAAAAGGGGTGTGAGGCTGGCCCGGACGGCGACACCTGGGTCCTGGACGGCGCCAAGCGCTGGATCGGCGGCGCGGCAACGGCCGACGTCCTGGCCGTCTTCGCCCGCGACGTCGCCGACGGCCAGGTCAAGGCTTTCCTCGTGGACCGTGAGGCGGCCGGAGTGACCCTGGAGAAGATCCACGGCAAGACTGCGCTGCGGATGATGCAGAACGCCCACATCACCCTCGACGGCGTCCGCGTCCCCGAGGCCACGCGGCTCCACAACGTGAACTCGTTCCGGGACGTGGCGGCGATGCTGCGGGCCATGCGCTCGGACGTCGCCTGGATCGCAGCCGGCATCGCGGCAGGAGCTTTCGAAGCCGCGCTGCGCTACGTCTCCGGGCGCCGGCAGTTCGGCCGCCCGCTCGCGTCCTTCCAGCTCGTCCAGGAAAAGCTCGCCCGGATGCTCGGCAACGTCACCTCGGCGCTGTCCCTGGTGGTCCGGCTGACTGAACAGCAGGAGAAGGGCATCTACCGGGACCAGGACTCGGCCCTGGCCAAGATGCAGACCTCCCTGCTGATGCGCGAGACCGTGGCGCTGGCCCGCGAAGTGGTGGGCGGCAACGGCATCACGCTCGCGGCCGACGTCGCACGGTTCCATGCCGATGCCGAAGCCGTCTACTCCTACGAGGGGACCCACGAGATCAACGCCCTGATCGTCGGCCGGGCCCTCACCGGCCACAGCGCCTTCACCCACTGACGCTCTTCACCCACTGACGCTCTTCACCCGCTGACGGCGTTCCGCCGTCGTCGGACACCCAAACCCAACCGCTCCAGGAGCCAAGATGCCCAACCTCGTCGTCGACTTCGACAAACTCCTCACCCTCGCCGGCACCGACCTCGGCGCCACCGACTACCGCGAAATCACCCAGGAACAAATCAACAAATTCGCCGACGCCACGGGCGACGACCAGTGGATCCACGTGGACCCGGAACGCGCCAAGGACGGCCCCTTCGGAGCCCCGATCGCCCACGGCTTCCTCACCCTCTCGCTCATCATCCCGTTCTGGGGCGAGCTGTTCGACGTAGACGGCGTCACCACCAAGGTCAACTACGGCCTCGACAAGGTCCGCTTCACCTCCCCCGTCAAGGTGGGTTCACGCATCCGCATGCGGGCCACCATCGCGGAAGTCACCGAGGTCAAGGGCGGCGCCCAGATCAAGGTCGCCAACACGATCGAGATCGAAGGTCAGGAACGCCCGGCCGTCGTGGCCGAGTTCCTCGCCCGCTTCTACAAGTAAACCGCCACACCCCTTCACCATCCCCCTCTGCCATAAGGAACAACGATGTCCCAAATTTCGCAGTTGCAGGCCATGGACGCGGGTACGCGTCGCCGTGAAGCACGGACCGTCATCGCCTCCAGCTATCTCGGCAGCACCATCGAGTATTACGACTTCCTGCTCTATGCCACGGCCGCCGCGGTGGTCTTTCCCAAGGTGTTCTTCTCCGGCGCGGATGAATGGGTGGGGGTGGTGGCCGCGTACGGGACGTTCGCCGCCGGCTACGTGGCGCGGCCCCTCGGCGGCATCATCTTCGGCCACTTCGGCGACCGGCTGGGACGCAAGAACATGCTGATTGTCTCGATGCTGGTCATGGGCATCGCCTCCACCCTGATCGGACTGGTGCCCGGGGCCGCGGTAGCCGGAGCCTGGGGTGCCGTGATGCTCGTCATCCTTCGGGTCTGCCAGGGCATTGCCGTCGGAGGGGAGTGGGGCGGCGCCGCCCTCATGGCGCTGGAGCATTCGGAATCGGGCAAGCGCGGCTTCGCGGCCTCGTTCGTCAACGCCGGCGCCCCCACCGGCGCGGTGCTGGGCACCCTGGTCATGGGCGCGTTCGCGGCCCTGCCCAACGAACAGTTCCTGGCCTGGGGCTGGCGCGTGCCGTTCCTGCTGTCCTTCGTCCTGCTGGGCATCGGCATGTTCGTCCGGCTCAAGGTCTCCGAAAGCCCCATCTTCAAGGCGGCACTGGAACAAGAGAAAGCCGAACGGGAACATGCCGAACGGGACAACACCCGGCCGACGGTGCCGGGCAGCGCGTCGGCGCGCCGGGAGATTCCGCTCCTGCAGGTCCTGCGCCGGCCCAAGACTCTGATCTTCACCATGCTGGCCGGCGCGGCCGGGTTTGCCCTCCAGGTGGTGCTGGCCACGTTCTCCGTGACCTACGCCGTGTCCAAGGGCGCGGACCGGCAGGGCGTGCTCTACGCCTTCGCGGCCGCCTCCTTCGTGTCCATCGCCTTCGTGATCATGGGCGGCCGGCTCTCCGACAAGCTGGGCCGGCGGCCCGTCATGGTCGGCGGCCTGGTGCTCTTCATCCTTTACCTCACACCGATGTTCCAGCTCCTGTCCTCCAACAACATCGGGCTGATCTTCGTGGCCTTCGCCGTGGGCCTCATGATCCATTCCACCCTGTTCGGCCCGCTCGCAGCGTTCGTGTCCGAGCAGTTCGGCACCACCTCGCGCTACACCGGCGCCTCGCTGGGCTACCAGCTCGCCACGCTCCTCGGCGCGGGATTCACGCCGGGCATCGTGGCGCAGATCTTCAAGGACTCCGGACAGGACACCGCCGCCGTGGTCTGGTACCTGGCCATCATGTCCGTCGTGTCGATCGTCTTCATCCTGCTGACTCGAGAGCCCAAGAACAACGATCTGCAGGCTGTCCGGTCCTAGCCCGGCCCGCTGGCGCTACCGACTAACTAGAAAGGATTTTCCGTGGAGAATTTTGGCATCGGCTCGTGGCTGCAACGGCGCCGCCCGAAGTCGGGCACCAAGACCGCAATCATCGCCGGGGAACGCAGTCTCAGCTACATCGAGCTCGCGGACCGTTCCGCCCGGCTCGCGAACGCCTTCCGGGACCGCGGCGTAGTCAGGGGCGACAGGGTGGCCTACCTGGGCGAAAACGATCCCTCCTTCCTGGAGACCCTCTTCGCCGCCGGCCTGGCCGGGGCGGTCTTCGTCCCGCTGAACACCCGGCTTGCCCCGCCCGAGATCCAGTTCCAGCTCCGGGACAGCGGCGCTGTCCTGCTGGTCCATTCGGCGGCGCTCGCGGTGCTTGCGGAACGCGGCTCGGCGGAGACCGCTGTGGGTTCGCGGATCGTCGTCGACGAGTCGACAGTGCCAGCCAAAACAGTTCCCGATTCAACGCTGCCCGATTCAACGGTTCCCGACGGCGGGGCCGACGGCGGTGCTGGCCGGGGAACCGCAGTGGAGGCGTATGAGGCCGTCATGGCGTCCGGTGCGGCGCTGGCGCCGGACGAGCCCGTGGGCCTGGACGACGCCGCCATGATCCTCTACACCTCCGGAACCACCGGAAACCCCAAAGGAGCGCTCCTGACCCACGGCAACATCACGTGGAACTGCGTCAACGTTCTGGTCGATTTCGACTTTGCCTCCACCGACGTGGCCCTCATGATCTCCCCGATGTTCCACGTCGCCTCCCTGGACATGGGCGTCCTGCCCACGATCCTCAAAGGCGGCACCGTGATATTGGAGGCCAAGTTCGATCCCCGCCGGACCCTCGAGTTGATCCAGCAGCACCACGCAACCACCATCAGCGGGGTGCCCACGACATACCAGATGCTGTGCGAGCACCCGGACTGGGACGCCACGGACCTCAGCTCGTTGAACAAACTGACCTGCGGCGGGTCCGCGGTGCCGATGCGGGTCCTGGAAGCCTACGAGCGGAGGGGGTTGCGCTTCTCCAACGGCTACGGCATGACCGAGACGGCCCCGGGCGCCACCACGCTGCCGGCGGCGAGGTCCCGGGACAAGGCCGGGTCCTCCGGACTGCCGCATTTCTTCACCGATGTCCGGGTGGCCGATCCCCTCGACCCGGCGTCCGGGCCCGCTGCGCCCGCAACGGTGGGGGAGCTCCAGATCAAGGGTCCCAACGTCATCCACCAGTACTGGAACCGGCCCGGGGCCTCGTCGGACTCCTACACAGCGGACGGCTGGTTCAAATCCGGCGACATGGGCTACAAGGACCCGGACGGTTTCGTGTTCATCTCCGACCGGCTCAAGGACATGATCATCTCCGGCGGGGAGAACATCTACCCGGCCGAGGTGGAGCAGGCCATCGCCGAGCTCGACGCCGTCGGAAGCGTCGCGGTGATCGGGATGCCGGACGAGAAATGGGGCGAGGTGCCGCGGGCCGTGGTGCTGCTGCGGGAGGGCGCCCGGCTCACGGAAGAACAGCTCCGCTCCCACCTGGAGGGCCGGCTGGCGAGGTACAAGATCCCCAAGTCCGTCGTCTTCGTGGACGAGATGCCCCGGACAGCGAGCGGCAAGATCCGGAAGGCGGACCTTCGGAAGCTGGCGCCCGGCCCCGTCTGACAGGGGAGCGGGGACGCCCTTGGCGCGAGCGTAGGAAGCACACGGAAAGACCGGGGCTGCGGTGAAGCAGCCCCGGTCCTGCCTGTGCCCGGCCGGCCGGGCGGCCGCTAATCGACCGTGAAGATCCTGATGACCACCCGGCCGGGCCGCCGTTCGCCCGTCCCGAGCATGAGGCGAGTGTTCAGCCAGTCCAGGGCGGGGGAGGCAGTGGTGAGCCGTGGCCAGCAGCGGAAGTAGATCTTTGAAGGGTCGACGGCGGAGCCGGAGTTCAACAGCTCGATGTCCCGGGCCGAGCCGTGCCGGAGAGCGGTGTTGTGCACGAAGATCCGCTCGCCGTCGTCGGTTTCCAGGACGTACCGGGCGTCCAGCTCCGTCAGCGTGGCGCTCCGGAGGAGCTGGTAGTCCGCGCCGCCCGGGAGGACCCGCCCGTTCAGGACCGGCCCGCTGACCGTTCCGCCGGTGATCGGTATGACGCGCCGGTGGCCTTCCGGTGTTGGCCCGACGTCGATCGGCTCGGCGACGGTGACGGAGAGTTCCGCAAGGAAGGTCAGCCCGGGTGCTTCCGGGGCTGCAGGCGAGGGCGCGCTCACAGGATTCCAGCCGTCAGCCGGCTGGGGTGGCCCTCGCCGAACAGGATGGACTGCCGGGCAACGAGTGTCTCGGCGGAGTCATAGGCCAGCTTGCCCGTGTTGAGGTTCCGGTCCCAGCGCGGGTGGCAGCTGGAGGTGACCTGGACGCGGAGCCGCTCGCCGGGGGCAAAGGTGCAGGCCGTCTGCCAGAGACTGACCGTGTATTCGTACGGCCGGCCGGGTTCGATCGGGGAGGGCTCGTGGCCGGCCTCCCACAGCCCTGTGCCTGCATGGCTGTCCCGCCAGGACGCGCGGACTATGCCGTCGGCAATGCCCAGGGATGTTCCATCTGGAGTGACCCGGCAGAGCCGCACTACGAAGTCTGTGTCCACAGCGGTGGAGGCCGCGAAGAACGTGGCGCTGACCTCGCCGAACAGGGTGACCGGCTCCTCGAACGCCTCTGCCGTAAAGGTCAGGACGTCGGCGCGGGCTTCCACGGCATGCTGCGCGGCCGGGCCTGCGGGGTACGCCCCGTGGATCATGGTGGCGCCGCCCTCGGCGGGAACCGGGTCCAGGGGGTCGTAGTCGTAGCCGACGGAACCGCCGGATCCCGGCGTGTCCCGCAGCGTCCCGTCCACGCCGAGGAACCAGGCGCGGTGGCTGCCCGGCGAAGGCAGCTCCTCAAAACCGCGCCACTGGTTTTCGCCCATGAAGTACAGCAGGACCGGCGGCACCTGCCCCAGCCGCTCCGGCTCGCCCTTGAGGACGGAATCGAACCAGGCCGTCTGGAGCCCGGAAAGATCCCCCAGGCCGTTCATCATGCCCCCGGCAGCGTTCACCCCGAAGTGCACGTCGGGGTAGCCGGCGGAGAAGTTCGTATGGGTCCAGGGGCCCACGATAAGCCGGGGCGCGGGCGCGGCCCCCGTTTTGCTGTGTTCGAGCTGCATCGAGTACTGGGAGAGGGTGCTGGGGCAGAAGATATCGAACCAGCCGCCGATGTGCAGCGTCGGCAACGCCACCGGCTTGCTGGATGCTTCGTCCCACAGGCGCGTGAAGCTGTTGCCCGGCGACTCCCCGGCCGAGGGGAGGACATGGCGGTTCATGAATGTGCCAAGCTGTGCCGAGAGATCCCGCAGCGGCAAGGTGTCGAAGGCGCTGCCGTCGGAAAATGAGCGGTCCAGATCCAGCCACGCCTGGAATTCCTTGCCCTGCCGTTCCGGGTCGTCGGCAAATTCGCGGAGGAGCTCGCTGGCAGAGACAGAGGCATGGCCCCAGCTCAGCCGGCTGCCGAGCTCGTAGGCCCCGCCGCGGTAGAGGGAACCGTTGTTTGCGTTGGCTCCGGCGGAAATGCCGGGGGAGAGGGCAGCGAGCCCCTTCGGGGCAAGGGACGCCGCCCGCCACTGGCTCTCCGCGAAGTACGACCGCCCCCACATCCCCACAGCCCCATTGGAGTACGGCAGCAGTGCGGCCCACTCGACGGTCGCGGCGCCGTCGGACGCTTCATTGGCGGACGGGTCGAAGACCCCGTCGGAGCCGAAGCGCCCGCGGCAGTCCTGCATGATGACCACGTAGCCCGCCGCCGCGACGGTTACGGGGTTGAAGTAGGCGGAGTTGACGGAGAGGTCACGTCCGTAGGGCGTCCTGGTCAGCAGCACCGGGCACGGTTCCCCGTCCGCCGGGCGGTACACCGTGGATCGCAGGATGGTGCCATCCGGCATCCGGGTTTCGATGTCTTGTTCAATCAGCACAGGCTTTAGCGCGGGGCTCGGTGTCACGGAAGGTTTCCTCACTGGCGTGTTCAGGGCGTGTGGTTTGTTCGAGGGCTGTGGGTTGTTCACGACGGGAGGGGAACGGCCGAGAATCACCCGGCCGTTCCCCTCCGCTTTTGTCCTGGGATCAGGACTTAAGCGTTCGCGGATTCCCTGGTCCCCAGCGCCTCGGTGGGGACGTTGTAGGTTTCCTTGACCCAGATTGCGGTGACGGCTGCCGAGGCAAGGCAGCAGGCCGCGGTGAAGGCGGCCACGGGAATCCATCCGGTGGGGCCGGGCTGTACGATGGCCGCGGCGATGGCCGGCGCGAAACCGGTGACGACGAGCCCCAGCTGCGAGGCCGTGGCGGCGCCGGAGTAGCGGATCTTCGTGGGGAACATTTCGGCCGTCATGGCCGGGCCCAGCGGGTTGACCATCCCGTAGCCCACGGTCATGAACAGGATGCCGCTGGCGAAGATCAGCGGGATGGACGCGGTGCTGATGGACCAGAAGTAGGCGAAGGCGGCCGCGGCGCAAATGATGTTGCCGGTGATGAAGACCGGCTTGCGGCCGATCCGGTCCGCGAGGATGCCGGCGTAGGGCTGGGCGATGATGCCCAGGGCGGCCGTGGCGATGGTGACCCCGAGCATGGCGGCGGACGGGATCCCGAATTTTCCGGTGGCGTAGGCCAGCCCGAAGGCCGCGAAGACCGACGACACCACGCTCCAGAGCCCAAAGAAGATGACTTTGACGATAGTGCGCCAGTGGTCGCGGAGAACCACCTTGATGGGCAGTTCCTCCTCGGTTTCCGCTTCCTTCGCGGCTTCGAACACCTCGGATTCGGGCAACCGGAGGCGGATCCAGAGCCCGACGGCGACCACCAGGATGCTGGCGAGGAACGGCAGCCGCCATCCCCAGCTGAGCAGGTCCTCCTGCGGCAGGAGGGACACAGCCAGGAAGGCCAGGGAGGCGAGCATGATCCCGGCCACGGCGCCGGTGTTGACCCAGCTGCTGTAGAAGGCCCGCTTATTGCTGGGCGCATGTTCCATGGTCATGGTGACGGCGCCGACTGATTCGCCGGCCGCGGAGGCGCCCTGAAGCGCGCGCAGGACGACCAGGAGGACCGGGGCGGCCGCGCCGATGACGGAGGCCGGCGGCAGGCAGCCGATGAGGAAGGTGGCCACGCCCATCACCACGAGCGTCAGGACCAGCATCTGGCGCCGTCCCATGCGGTCGCCAAAATGGCCGATCACGCTGGCCGCGAGGGGGCGGATGACGTAGCCGATGCCGATGGTGGCCATGGACAGGATGGTGCCGAGAGCGGGATCGATGCCGGGGAAAAAGATCTTGTTGAAAATCAGGGCGGATGCCGAACCGTAGATGAAGAAGTCGTAGTACTCCAGGGTGCTGCCGATGAAGCTGGCGGTGGCGGCGCGGCGGGCATGTTTGGTTCCCTCGGCGGAAACGGGGCGGGCCTGGTCCGCGGGCGGCGTCAACGGCGTCGGCGGAACGATGGGACCAGCGGTCATTGCGGATCTCTTAGGTGGGCAGGGATATGGCACGGGAAGGTGGGGCTGGGGGAAGATCTTGGGCTCGCATGCTGAGCAGGGCGGGCGGGGTCGGCTGTGGCCTCCGTCACTCTGGTGCAATAGTATGCACTTGAATTGGCGTCCGTCAATCTAAGTGCAAAATAAAATGAAGGCGGATGTGACTGGCATGATGGAGGCGTGATGAGCGAGCGGCCGGCCTCCCTGCCCGGCATGGACCCGGACCTGGCCATCGACTTTCCGCGGCCTTTGAAGGGGCCGTCCACCCAGCACCAGCTGCTCACCCTGCTGGTTGACTACTGGTTCAAGAGCGAGGCATGGCTGCCGTCCCGGCTCATCGCCGCCCTGGCCGCGGGCCTGGGAATCACGGCCTCGGCGTCGGCGACGGCGTTGAGCCGCCTGGCGTCCCGGGGCGTACTCGAACAGTCCAGTGCAGGGCGAACGTCGCGCTACCGGATCACCCCGGGGGCGCGCAACCGGCTCCGCCACGGCCTCGAGCAGGTCTCCGTCTTCGGCGAACAGTCCCGCCAATGGGACGGCCACTGGACCGTCATCGCGTTTTCGATTCCGGAGACGTCGCGGGATGTCCGCGAAATGTTCCGCTCACGCCTGCGTTGGCGCGGATTCGCGCCGCTGTTCGGGGCGCTGTGGGTGTCTCCGCGGGACCACGCCGAGGAACTCGAAGAAACCTGCAAGGGCTACGGCGTGGACGACTACGTCATCTTCCGCACCGCTGAATCGAGCCTCCGCGGCAAGCGGCTCGTCGAGGCCTGGTCACCGCAGGAGTTCAGGGAACAATACCGGCCGTTTACCGAAAAATTCACGCCCTGGGCCGAACGCCTCGACGCCGGAACGGTCAGCCCGGCGGAGGCCTTCAGGGCCAGGACCGAGCTGATGGACGCCTGGCGGGCGTTCCCGTGGAGCGACCCTGATCTTCCCGCCGAGCTCCTGCCGGAAGCCTGGCCGCGGACCGAGGCCAGGGAACTCCTTGTCCGCCTCTACGACGGGCTCGCGGACGCTGCCACTGCCTACGTCGAGGAAATCGTGGCCCGGGAAGCTCCCGAACTGGCGGGAACGGCGCAGGCGTTGTCGGTGGCGCCCGGGCTCTGACCTGCCGCCGGTGCCGGGACGCCGGCGGCCGCGGTGCCTAGTGGATTGCGGCCAGGAGGACGCCTACGCCGACGAAGAGCCCGCCGAACGTCCGGTTCAGGACCTTTTGTCCGCGGGCGTCGCGGGTGAAGCGCTGGAAGGACCGGGCCGCAGCCGCGAAGAAGAACCACATGACCAGGACGTCGATCACGATCACGGTGGCGGCCAGGACCACGTACTGCGGCAGCAGCGGCTGCTCCGGCCGGATGAACTGCGGCATGAAGGCCAGGAAGAAGACCACGGCTTTGGGGTTGAGCAGATTGACCCAGAGGCCACGGCGGAACATGGACAGGCCCGGCTCGTTGCGCAGGGCCGCGGCCTTCTCCTGGTCCAGGTCCGGTTTGTGCAGGAACTGCCGGATGCCAAGGTAGACCAGGTAGGCGGCGCCGGCGTAGCGGATCACGTTGAAGGCAACCGGTGAGCTCGCCACGAGCACCCCGACGCCGAGCGCCACGATCAGGATGTGCACCACGAGGGCGGCCTGCTGGCCCAGGATGCCCCAGAGGGACCGTCGGAATCCCGAGTTCAGGGAGTTGCTCATGGTGTTGATGGCGCCCGCGCCGGGAGTGAAGCTGATCAGGACGCCGGCGCCGGCCAGGGCCAGCCAAAGGGAGGGTTGCACCAGGTAAGTTTACGGTCCCGGCCGTGGCGGGTCCGATTGATGACGGGAGTCAGTCGCGGCGGAGGCCGTAGCTGAGAATCATGTTGCCTTTGCTGGTCTGCTGGGACGACTGCAGCTCCAGCCGGGTGAGGGCATCGCCGTCGTTGAACAGCCGCCGCCCGCTGCCGGCGATCACGGGATGGACGATCAGCATCAAGGTGTCGAGCAGCCCGGCGAACAGTAACTGGTGGACCAGCGAAATGCTGCTGAAGATCCCGATTTCGCCGCCGTCGCTGTTCTTCAGGGCCGCGACGAAGTCTTCCAGCGGGCCCTCGATCAGGCGTGAATTTTGCCATTCCAGCTCGCCTGTCAGGGTCCGGGACGCGACAAATTTCGGCAGCGGATTGATGAATCCGGCAAAGTCCGCGTCGCTTTCGGCGTTGGGCCAGTATTCTGCCCATTGCTCGTAGCCCACGCGGCCGAGGAGCGCAGTGTCGATCCGGCCCATCATCTCGCCCATCCCGGCGCCGAGCTCCTCGTCGAAGCTGTCGAATTGCCACTTGAACGGGTCTTCAACCACGCCGTCCACAGAGCAGAAAAGGCCGGCCGTCAATTTGCGCATGGGTTTCTCCTTGCCGTGGTCTCCAGTGCAGATGTCTAATGCACCCTATCCGCAGACCCGGAAGCAGGGAATGGCTGCCGGCAACTCGACGGTGAATGCCCCGGAGGCCGGCCGTGCCGCCAGGATCGCGGGCCTTGGGCGTGCAAGGGCGCGCCCAAGACCCGCTAAGGGTTAGCCGTTGGACGTGTAGCCATCCGTGGCGGTGTCCCCGGGGCCGCCATGGCCGCCGCCGGGGCCGCCCTGGCCTTCCTGGGTTGCGGTCACCGTGAAGTTCGCATCCAGCAGGACAGTGGCGCGCGTGCCGTCCGCCTTCGTGATGTGGGCTTCGTAGGTGGCGCCGTCGGCGTCGGTCTCCATCCGCTCGATCGTCGCATCCGGCTGGGCGGCCTTTACCGCCGCCTCGACCTTCGTGGCGGTGTCGCCGGTGAGGACCTCCTCCGTCTTTCCGTTGGCCTGGTGCGGGCCGCGCTGGCCCCCGGTGCCGTAGCCGTCGGTGGCCCGGGTCGAGGACGAGCTGCCGGTGGAATCTGCAGCCATCGCGGGGATGGCCGATGCGCCGATGGCGCCGCCGCCGATCACCGCAGCGAGCATGATGCCCGCGGTGGTCTTGTTGATCTTTGCCATGGTGAAACTCCTTTGCTGGGGCCCGGGCTTCCGGGCCGGCCGAGGATTCGGCCTGTACCCAGCCTCAGGCGCGGAGTTATGGCTGCACTTTCGGCGGGCTGTGCCGGTGCTGTGACCGCTGGCCGCCGCTCACGCCCGGGCGATGACCTCGCCGTTGGGAATCAGGAACCAGCCGTCGTCGGTGGAGCCCCACCGGTGCCAGCCCGCGGAAATCCGGGCCAGGTCCGCCTCGCTGGCCAGGCCGTACTCGAGCGCCTGGTCGGCAAAGGACGAATGCAGCACCCGCTCGCCCCACACCCGGGCCTGCCACCGCCGCTCATGCCCAGTGGCGTAGAGCCAGTTGCTGCTGGACGGCGCCACATCCGTGAAGCCGGCGGCCTGCGCCCAGGACACGAGCCGGCGGCCGGCGTCGGGCTCGGCGCCATTGCGACGGGCGATTCGCTGGTAGAGCTCCATCCAGTCGTCGAGCTCGGGGATGGCCGGGTACCAGCTCATGCCGTGGAAGTCGGCGTCGCGCACCGCCACAATCCCGCCTGCCTTGGCCGCCCGGCGCATCTCCCGCAGCGCCGCGACCGGGTCCGTGAGGTGCTGGAGGACCTGATGGGCGTGGACGACGTCGAAGGATTCGTCCGGGAAGTCGAGGTCGTAGATGTTGCCGGCGGCAAAGCCGACATTGTCCACGCCGCGCTCGACGGCGAGGGCCGCGGCCTGGGCGATGATGTCGGGGGAGCGGTCCAAGCCTGTGACCCTGCCCGGCGCCACCAGCTCCGCGAAGTCGCAGGTGATGCTGCCAGGCCCACAGCCGACGTCGAGGACGGAGGTCCCGGGCATCAGATGCGGGAGCACGAACGCTGCCGAGTTTTCCGCCGTGCGGGAGGCATGGGCACGGACCACCGACTCGTGGTGGCCGTGCGTGTACACATCGTCAGGCTGCTGCGCACTCATAATGGAACGCTACCCTCCCTCGCCCGGAAAAGGGTGGACCCCCGACTGCGGGTCAGCAGGCGCGCGGCGGCAGGCAGTTTTTTGCGGGTGGCCGTCAGTTTTGCCGCTTCCGGCGCCGGTGATTCTACGGATGAATGGAGGGGTGAAAGTCAACAGAAAAAATGACGGCAGCGGCAGCGGCGCCGGCAACGGACTGGGCCTGTTCCGGGCCACCGGAATCTATGTCGGCGCGATCCTGGGCTCGGGTGTCCTGGTGCTTCCCGCCATCGCAGCCAAGGAGGCCGGCCCGGCGTCGCTCCTGGCCTGGGCCGTCCTGCTGGTGTTCTGCGTTCCCGTTGCCTTCAGCTTCGCCGAAATGAGCCGCCAGCAGCCCGACGCCGGCGGGATCGCCCACTTCGTCAAGCGTGCCTTTGGTCGCCGCGCCTCGGTGGTGGCCGGGTACCTCTTCTACTTTTCGATCCCCTTCGGCGCCCCGGCTACGGCCGTGATCGGCGGCAACTACATCGCCCACGCTGCCGGCGGCGGCCGGGACACCGCAGTCCTCGCGGCGGCGGTGATCCTGCTGGCCGCCTTCGCGAGCAACGCCGTCGGCATCAGGGTTTCCAGCCGCATGCAACTGGCGCTCATGGTGCTGCTGGTGGCACTGCTCGCGCTCGCCGTCGTGCTCGCGGCACCGCACGCCAATGCGGAAAATTTCCAGCCCTTCGCCCCGCACGGCTACTGGGCGGTCGGCGGTGCCGCGAGCCTGCTGTTCTTCTGCTTCGCCGGCTGGGAAGCCGTCTCGCACCTGGCCGGTGAGTTCCGGAACCCCGGGCGCGATCTCCGACGGGCCACGTGGCTCACGCTGATTGTGGTGGGCGCGGTCTACATTGGCGTTGTCGCCGCCTCGGTGGCCGTCCTCGGCCCGGAACTGCCCGCTACTGCGGTGCCCGTCGCGGCGTTGCTGGAGAAAGGGCTGGGCTCATTGGCGGCCCCGCTCACCGCGGTTGCGGCGGCGGTTTTGACGTTCGGCCCCATCAACACCTTCGTGGCCGGGGCCAGCCGGCTCGGGGCTGCTCTGGCGTCCGACGGCGTGCTGCCGCCCGCGCTTGCACGCGGTGCCGGGCGGGGACAGGTACCCGCCGCAAGCCTGGCAACTCTGGCCGTCCTGACCTTGCTGTCCTTCGCTGCCGCCGTCGCCGGACTCACCGACATGCAGTTCCAGATCGGCGCGGCCTCGGCGTGTTTCACGGCCGTCACCGCGTTTGGGCTGGCGGCCGGCATTCGGCTGCTGCAGCCGCGGACCGTTGCCTGGTACGGCGTAATCGTGGCGGCCGGGGTCATGGTGGCCGTCCTGATCTTCAGCGGCTGGGCGCTGGGGGTTCCGCTGGCACTGGCAGCGGCCGCCGTCGGCGTCGGCAGGCGCTTTGGCGGGACCCCAGAACAGGAAACGATGCCGGAAACGGCGCCTTCTGCACTGGCGGAGGCGCTCCCCGGTCGCCGGCCGCAAACCGCCGCCCATCCGTGACGTCCGGGCCGCGATTCAGCCGGGGCGCTGCCCCGGCGCTTGCTCCGGCCCGGGGCCGCGGGCCGCTTCCTCGCCCGCCCGGACAGTGGCATCGATCATGGAGTTCATGAACCGGGTGACGATCTSCAGTTCCTCCGGCGTGAAGTTCGCCATGGCTGCACCCATATGGCGGGCCAGCGGCAGGAACATTGCGCCGCCGTCCCGGTAGGCCTTGGGCGTCATGCGCAGCTGCACCTGGCGGCGGTCAGCGCCCTCGCGCTCACGGACCACGTGGCCGGAACTGTGGAGCCGGTCGATCAGTGCGGTGGTGGCCGGGGAGCTGAGGTTCAGCTCTTTCCTCAGCACCCCTGGAGTGACAATCTGGTCCCGCGCCGCGTGCCGCATGATGACGGCGAGGGCGTTGAGGTCCGTGCGGTGCATGTCATTGCGGCCGCCGGCGGAGTCCACATAGCGGTTGGCTTCGAGGGTGAATTCCTGCAGGAGCCGGACGAGGGGCGGCGGACCGGCGGCTTCGGGCGGGACTGTGTTCCTGGGCGAGGCCGCGTCTTCGGATAGGCCCGGGGATTCGGCTGACACGGCGGACCTCCTTCGTCCCTTGATCCTGCCCCGGCGGTCTGACCGCGGCAGGTCGGCGCTGTCGACGGCGCCTTCGGGAGTCTACTGCAGGGTCTGCGCAGCGGCCTGACGCCGGCTGTCTCTATTCTCCTCCGGTGCCCCGGCCGATGGGTTATCTCTATGATGGAGATAGTCTACTATGGAGTTGATCTCTGCTCCCACTCCGAGGCGCACCCTGGAAGGAAACATGAAAACGACTTCGTCCGCGGCGACCCGTGTCCCGTTCTGGCTGCGCTGGCTGGTCCCCGCAGTGCTCGTCCTGGCCTGGCTGGCCATCGCCGGCGTCGGCGGCCCTACATTCGGCCGCCTGAGCGAGGTGTCATCCAATGACCAGGCATCGTTCCTTCCCGCCGGAGCCGAGGCCACCGAGGCCGCGGACTGGCAGGCCAAGTTCAGGGACTCCAAGGAGATCCCGGCAGTGATCGTGGTTGAGAGTGACTCCGCTTTCACTCCGGCCCAGCTCCGCGAGACCGCGGCCCTCAAGGGCAAGCTGGAGGCCCTGCAGGCCGGGAGCACGGTGATCGGTCCCATCCCCTCCGAGGACGCCAAGGCAGTCCAGTTCGTGGTGCCCATTGCTTCCTCGGCGGAAGTGAAAACGGTGGTCAAAGAACTGCGCAACGAGGTCCGGGCTTCCGCGCCGGCCGGAATGCAGACCTTCGTCACCGGACCGGCCGGGCTCACCGCGGACCTTGTGAGTGCCTTTGCCGGCATTGACGGCATCCTGCTGCTCGTGGCCCTGGGCGCCGTGTTCCTGATCCTGCTGATTGTCTACCGCTCCCTGCTGCTGCCCGTCATGGTGCTGTTCACCTCGGTCTTCGCGCTGTGCGCCGCGATCCTGCTGGTGTTCGGCATGGCCAAGGCCGGTTGGATCCAGTTGAACGGCCAGAGCCAGGGCATTTTGTCCATCCTGGTCATCGGCGCAGCCACCGACTACGCACTGCTGTATGTGGCCCGGTTCCGCGAAGCCCTGACCCACACCACCAACCGGACGGCCGCCGCCGTCACCGCATGGAAGGCGGCCTGGGAACCGATCCTGGCCTCTGGCGCCACCGTAATCATCGCGCTGCTTTGCCTGCTGTTCTCCGACCTCAACTCCAACAAGGCCCTCGGCCCGGTGGCGGCGGCGGGCATCCTCTGCGCGCTCTTCGCCGCCCTGACCCTGCTGCCGGCCCTGATGGCACTGCTGGGCCGGGCCGCGTTCTGGCCGTTCAGGCCCAAGCTGCTCCCGGAAACCGATCGGGAGCCGGAACTGGTCACCGGCCTCGAGGGCCAGAAGGGACTCTGGCGGGCCACCGGTTCGCTCGTATCCCGCCGGCCGCGCACGGTCTGGGTCGCCTCGGTGCTGCTGCTCCTGGTAGCCGCTACCGGCGTCCTGCAGCTTAAAGCCAACGGCGTCGCCCAGACCGACGTCATCCTCACCGCCTCCAACGCCGTCGACGGGCAGGATGCCCTGGGCCGGCACTTCGACGCCGGGTCCGGCAGCCCCGCGGTGATCGTGGCCGACGAGGCAAACGCCCAAGAGGTTCTGGCGAAACTGCAGACCAGCGACGGCGTCGGAGACGCCTATCTGCTGGCCGAAGGCGGCGCCCCGGTCATCACCGGCGCCCCGGGCGCACCGGCTGCCCCCGCAATCAGGGACGGGAAGGTCCTGATCAACGCGACGCTGAACCACGCCGCGGACTCCGCCGAGGCCGAAAACGCCGTGGTGTCGCTCCGCCAGGACCTGAAGAAGATAGACAGCGGCGTGCTGGTCGGCGGTGTGACGGCCACGGCGCTGGATACCAACACCACTGCCCAGCGCGACCTCGTCACCATCATCCCGGTGGTCCTGGGCGTCATCCTGGTCATCCTCATGCTGCTGCTGCGCTCGGTGCTCGCGCCGGTCCTGCTGGTCGCCTCCGTGGTGCTGTCCTATGCCGCGGCGATGGGCGTCTCCGCCTTCGTGTTCAACAATGTCTTCGGCTTCCCGGGCGCGGACGCGACGGTGCCCCTGTTCGGCTTCGTCTTCCTCGTGGCACTGGGCGTCGACTACAACATCTTCCTGATGAGCCGGGTCCGGGAGGAATCCCTCAAGCACGGCACCCGGGCCGGCATCCTGCGCGGCCTCGTAGTGACAGGCGGGGTCATCACCTCTGCCGGGGTGGTCCTGGCGGCCACGTTCGCGGCCCTCGGCGTCATCCCGATCATGTTCCTGGTCCAGCTCGCCTTCATCGTCGCGTTCGGCGTCCTGCTGGACACGGTGCTGGTCCGTTCCCTGCTGGTGCCCGCGCTGGCCTACGACATCGGCCCGCGGCTTTGGTGGCCCGGCAAGCTCGGCCGGCCCGGGAGCGGGGCCGTGGCCGGCGATGGCGCCCGGGCCACGCTGCCCGCCGAAAATCCGAAGGCAGATCCGGCTGAAAACGAGGAGGCCGGGGTCCGCTAGGCGGAACCGAAGACCGCAGCCGCCGTCACTGTCCCTGGTCCCCCCACCAGGCGACGGTGGCGGCGGCTGCCTCGTCCAGCGGGGTCGGTGTCAGCCCCAGGGCAGCCTGGCTCGCCATGGAATCCGTGACGAAGGGGTGCTCGAACTGGTACAGGGTCTCGGCCAGGTCCCGCATATCCGGAGAAAACACTCCCATTGCCCTCACCGCCCACCCGGGAACTCCGGTGACACGCGGTGCCCGGGCGCCGGCCGCCTTGGCGAATGCCCCCGCGATCTCGCGCTGGGTCAGTGCAGGTCCGGTGGGCGCATGCCATACCCGGTTCCACACCTGAGGCCTGTCAGCCGCCGCAATCATGGCGGCCGCGAGGTCCGGAACGTACGTGAAGGAATGCGGCTGGTCCGCCCGCCCGATCACCTGCATTGGCTTGCCGGCCGCGACGGGCCGGACCATGCGCTCGCCGGCGTGCGAGTTGCGGACCCGCGGCCCGAAGAAATCGCCGGCCACCATGCTCACGGTGGCGGTGGGGGAGGCCGCCCGGGCTGCGAGCAGTGCGGTCCGGACTCCGCGCTTGCCGCCCTGCGCCTGCCGGGGGCTGTCCTCGGTCATGATGTTTTCCGGGGTGCTGTAGGAGTACAGGCTTTCCGGGAAGACCACGATGGCGCCCGCTGCGCCCGCCGCGGCGAGCACATTCAGCTCGGCGGCCGGGAGTTCCCTGGCCCACACCTCGGCGTTGTACCGCGAGCCGTGGATGCAGTGAAAAACGGCCGCGGCGCCCTGGAAGGCCTCGCCGAGCCGGGCGGGCTCGGACACGTCGATCGACACTCGTTCCACCAGCGGGTGGGCGGGTCCGCTGCCGGACCTTGTCAGGAGGCGCACCCGGTGTCCCGCCGCTGCCAACTGTTCGGAGACGGTCCAGCCCACCGGCCCGGCCCCTGTGACGACGTGGAGCCGGGACGGTTGGTGCCCGGAGGGTGCAGGTTGGGACATTCCGATCTCCTTTTCAAATAACGAGAGCAGTGCTCTCCCATTCAGGATGCGACGCCGCTGCCGACAAGTCAAGAGCAGTGCTCACATTTGTTGTCAGTGCTCTTGGATGTGGAATGCTGGACTCATGCCAGAGGACAGGATTGCGGGCGCGACAGACTCCGGCGTTGCGGCCGGCCCGGCCGGAGCGGCCCCGGCGGCGGTGCGCCTGCGCACCCCGCGCGACCGTGCCCGCGCCCAGACGGTGGCCGATATCGTCCGCCTGGGCCGGGAGCATCTGGCGCTGCACGGGGCCGCCGCGCTGTCCCTCCGTGCCGTGGCCCGTGATCTCGGGGTCGTCTCTTCGGCGGTCTACCGCTACGTGGAGAGCCGCGAGGAGCTGCTGACCCTTCTGCTGATTGATGCGTACAACGAACTTGGCGATGCGGTGGATGCCGCCGTCGGGGCCGTGCCGGAGGAAGACTTCGGCGGGCGCTTCGCGGCGCTGGGCGGCGCGGTGCGGGACTGGGCGCTGCGCGAGCCATCGCGCTACGCCCTGCTCTTTGGCAGTCCGGTGCCCGGTTACCAGGCCCCGGCGGAGCGGACCACCGGCCCCGGGACGAGGGTGATTACGGCCTTAATTGGAATCCTCGACGGCGCCTTCCGGGCCGGGCGGCTCGCCGCGACCGGCCGGCGGGGTCCTGCCATGGCCGCCGGACTGGCGGGGGACCTGGCGAAAATCCGCGCCGAGTTCGGCCTGGCGGTGCCGGATGACCTCCTGGCCCGCGGCGCACTGGCCTGGACCTCACTCTTCGGCGCCGTCAGTTTCGAGGTTTTCGGCCAGTACGGCCCAGGCACGTTCACTGCCCGGGAGGAGCTCTTCGGCCACCACCTCGCGGTGCTGGCCGACGTCGCGGGCCTGCCGGCGGCCGGCGCTGCCCGGTAAAGCAGGTTCCCCTGTTGCCCTGCCGTGGCGCTCGATAGACTGCCCCTGCGCCCGCACGGGCGCGCCAGATGCGTCCAGGAAGGATCCATCCATGTCTGAAGAGACCAGGCCTGAAGAGAACAGGCCGGCAGAGAACACGCCTGAAGAGAATGTCCCCGGAGAAGCGGCGCCGCGGAACGTCGATGCCGGTCCCGCGGAAGTTGAGGCAGAGGCCGCGGCACCTGAGGGGCAATACGTTGAGGGCGACTACGGCTCCGCCGGCACGGCCGGCCAACTCCCGCCCACCGCCGTCGAGGGGGAGTACGCGGCGGGGGACTATGGCGAGGCCGGCGTGGCCGGAGCCGCCGTCGTCGGCGACGTGGAAGGCGACTATCCCGAGGGCGACTACGGCGAGGGCGGGGTCTCAGGTGAGCCCGCCGGGGTCTCAGGTGAGCCCGCCGGCGTCGCCGGTGAGTCGGCCGGCGTCGCCGAGGAAGGTGAATACCCCGAAGGTGACTACGGGAGCGCCGGTACGTCCCGTCCCGAGCGATCCGCCCGGCCGGCAACGGGAGAGCCTGCCGACGGCGACGCCGCTCGGGGCGACAACTAACGAGACCAAAGCTGGCGGGACCAGCCGGCGCGGGTGCCGGCTGGTCCCCTGCCATGGTCTGCGCCCCTGTGCCCCTGCGCCCAGGGTGCAGGTTCGCGCAGGGCGAAACGCCGCCCTGGACGCGCCGGAAGGGCTGGATTGAGGGGAATTTAGGCGGCGGGGAGCTGCCTCGGGCAGGACGGGAAAGCAAAGTTGAGTCGACTTCGCTCAACTTTAAATTGACTTATGTCCCCCTCTGGGTAAAGTTGAGTGTAGATCGCTCAATAACGGTCGGACCCGTTGCGGTTAGAGCCCTTGCGGTTAGAGTCACTGCGGGTCCGCGGCCATCTCCGCAAGATTCCTAGGAAGTAAGGAAACAATCCATGTCACGTGCAGTAGGTATTGACCTCGGAACCACTAACTCCGTCGTCTCCGTTCTCGAAGGTGGCGAGCCCACCGTCATTGCCAACGCCGAGGGTGGCCGCACCACGCCGTCGGTTGTTGCCTTCTCCAAGTCCGGCGAGGTCCTGGTCGGCGAGATCGCCAAGCGCCAGGCCGTCAACAACATTGACCGCACCATCGCGTCCGTCAAGCGCCACATGGGCACTGACTGGACCGTCGCCATTGACGACAAGAAGTACACGGCGCAGGAAATTTCCGCCCGTATCCTCATGAAGCTTAAGAACGACGCCGAGTCCTACCTCGGTGAAAAGGTCACCGACGCCGTCGTCACCGTGCCGGCCTACTTCAACGACGCCCAGCGCCAGGCCACCAAGGAGGCCGGAGAAATCGCCGGCCTGAACGTCCTGCGCATCGTCAACGAGCCCACCGCGGCCGCCCTGGCCTACGGCCTGGACAAGGGCAAGGAAGACGAACTCATCCTGGTCTTCGACCTCGGCGGCGGAACCTTCGACGTCTCCCTCCTGGAGGTCGGCAAGGATGAGGACAACTTCTCCACCATCCAGGTCCGCGCCACCGCCGGTGACAACCACCTCGGCGGCGACGACTGGGACCAGCGCGTCGTTGAATACCTGCTGAACCAGCTCAAGGTCAAAGGCATCGACCTCACGAAGGACAAGATCGCCCTGCAGCGTCTCCGCGAAGCCGCGGAGCAGGCCAAGAAGGAACTCTCCTCCTCCTCCAGCACCAACGTTTCCCTCCAGTACCTGTCCGTCACCCCCGACGGCCCGGTCCACCTGGACGAGCAGCTGACCCGCGCCAAGTTCCAGGACCTCACCAAGGACCTGCTGGACCGCACCAAGAAGCCGTTCCAGGACGTCATCAAGGAAGCCGGCATCAAGCTCTCCGAGATCGACCACATCGTGCTCGTCGGCGGTTCCACCCGCATGCCGGCCGTCTACGACCTCGTCAAGGAACTGGCCGGCGGCAAGGAGCCCAACAAGGGCGTCAACCCCGATGAGGTCGTCGCCGTCGGCGCCGCCCTGCAGGCCGGTGTCCTCAAGGGCGAGCGCAAGGACGTGCTCCTGATCGACGTCACCCCGTTGTCCCTGGGCATCGAAACCAAGGGCGGCATCATGACGCACCTGATCGAGCGCAACACCGCCATCCCCACCAAGCGGAGCGAAACCTTCACCACCGCGGATGACAACCAGCCGTCCGTGGCCATCCAGGTCTTCCAGGGCGAGCGTGAGTTCACCCGCGACAACAAGCCGCTGGGCACCTTCGAACTGACCGGCATCGCCCCGGCCCCCCGCGGCGTCCCGCAGGTCGAGGTCACCTTCGACATCGACGCCAACGGCATCGTGCACGTTTCGGCGAAGGACAAGGGCACCGGCAAGGAACAGTCCATGACCATCACCGGCGGCACCGCGCTGTCCAAGGAAGACATCGACCGCATGGTCCACGACGCCGAAGAGCACGCAGCCGAGGACAAGGCCCGCCGCGAGGCCACCGACACCCGCAACACGGCCGAACAGCTCGCGTACTCCGTGGACAAGCTGATCGCGGACAACGCCGACAAGCTGCCCGAAGAGGTCAAGACCGAGGTCAAGGCCGACGTCGACGCGCTCAAGAAAGCCCTCGAAGGCACCGATGACGCCGCCGTGAAGACCGCGTTCGAGAAGCTGCAGGCTTCCCAGAGCAAGCTCGGCGAAGCCATCTATGCCCACGCCGGATCCCCCGACGGCGCCACCGGCGCGGAGGGTGCCCCCGCGGGCGAGCAGGCAGCCGGTTCCGATGAGGACATCGTCGACGCCGAAATCGTTGACGAAGACGAGAAGAAGTAATCATGCCGCACCACGGTAACGAAGAAGAGCACGGTTCTTCCGAGAGCCGGCGCGACGCGGAACAGCAGGAGAACGAGCCGCAGAAGCCGGTGATCCACGACAACCGCAAGGTTGATCCGAAGACCGGCCAGGCCCGCCACCCCGGCCAGGATCACGCCGCTGCCGCGGCAGACTCCGGGGACGCCCTGTCCCAGGCAGAGGACATCCTCAACAGTGTTGAGGTGCCCGCCGCGGAATCTGTAGCCCAGGGCGTTGACGCGGCCGCGGCGGAGGAGCTCAGGAATGACCTCCGCCGGCTGCAGGCCGAGTACGTCAACTACCGCAAGCGGGTCGAACGCGACCGGGCCGTGGCGGGGGAGATGGCCGTCATCGGCGTCCTGAACTCCCTGCTCCCGGTGCTGGACGACGTCGACGCCGCCCGCCAGCACGGCGACCTCGCGGACGGCCCCTTCGCCGCGATCGCCGCCAAACTGGAGGCTGCGCTGAAGACGTACGGACTGGTCCGCATCGATGAGACCGGCGTGGAGTTCGATCCGACCATCCACGAGGCCCTCATCCAGCAGCCCGGCACGGATATCGAAATCGACACCGTCAGCCAGGTGCTGCGCTCGGGCTACAAGTCCGGCGACCGCGTCCTCCGCGCGGCCCAGGTGATCGTGGCGGTACCGGCGTAGGTTGCCTCTGGCGCTCCGCCGGATAGGGGGCGGTGCCCGCTTCGCGGTGCCCTCCACACCGCCGCCCCCTATCCGGCCTCCGCGCCAGCGTGTTGCTCGCCTAAAGTGAGTTGAGAAACAGCGCGAAGCAGATGATGGGCCCCGGGAGTGGCATCGGGCCTGTCGGAGCGTGGTGGCTTGGTCCGTCAGGACCAGGCCACCACGCGAAGGGGCGGGGGCCCATCATCTGCGAAACGCACTCTGCACGACTTTTGAAAGGAAACGCCATTGGCTAGCCAGGACTGGGTGGACAAGGACTTCTACAAGATCCTTGGTGTCGCCAAGGACGCTTCCGACGCCGACATCAAGAAGGCCTACCGCAAACTTGCCCGGCAGCACCACCCGGACACCAACGCGGGGAACGTCGCGTCGGAGAAGAAGTTCAAGGACATCTCCGAGGCCTATTCCGTGCTCTCGGACCCCGATGAGCGCCAGCAGTACGACGCCATCCGGGCCATGGGCGGCGGCGCACGCTTTGCCCCCGGCGGAAGCGGCGGGGCCGGCGGCGGAGCTGGCTTCGAGGACCTCTTCGGCGGCCTCTTTACCGGCGGCGGAGGCCGCCACTCCGGCGGCTACAGCACGGCCGGCGGCATTCCGCCCGAGTTCGCAGATCTCTTCGGCGGCGGCGGATTCGGCGGCGGGGGCCAGTCCTTCCAACGGGCTCCGCAGAAGGGCTCGGACCGCACCGCGTCGACCTCGATCTCATTCGGCGGATCCATCCGCGGCACCACGATCGGCCTGCGTGAACCGGACGGCGAGATCATCGACGTCCGCATCCCGGCCGGCATCAAGGACGGACAAAAGGTCCGCGTCCGCGGCAAGGGGCAGTACGCCCCCGCCGGCAACGGCGACCTCATGGTCACCGTCTCGGTAAAGCCGCACGAATTCTACGTCCGCGACGGCGACAACCTCCGGATCCACGTCCCGGTCTCCTTCCCGGAGGCGGCCCTGGGCGCCGACATCGAGGTTCCGACGATCGACGGCGACACGGTCAAGGTCAGGGTTCCGGCAGGGACGCCCTCGGGCAGGACCCTGCGTGTCAAGGGCCGCGGCGTCAAGCACGCCAAAGCCACCGGCGATCTGCTGGTGACGATCGACGTCGCTGTTCCACGGAAGCTGAACAAGGAAGCGGAGGAGGCCGTGAAGGCCTTCGCCACGGCCACCGCCAATGAGGACGTCCGCGCGGGCCTGACAGCCAAGGCCCGGCTCTAGGAACGGGATCCAGCCATGGCCATCGACTTCGACCAGCCGATCTTCGTCATCTCCGTTGCCGCGGAACTGGCGGACATGCACCCGCAGACGCTGCGCCAGTACGACCGGCTGGGCATCGTTTCGCCCAGCCGTGCCCCGGGCAAGTCGCGGCGTTACTCGCAGCGGGATGTGAACATGCTCCGCGAGGTCCAGCGGCTCTCCCAGGAGGGGGTCTCGCTCGAGGGCATCAAGCGGATCCTGCAGCTGGAGAACCAGGTGGCCGCCCTGCAGCGCCGGGTCGGCGAACTGACTGAGGAGCTGGGCCGGCGCCGCCAAGGGGCCGATTCGCGGATCTTCGCCGCAGGAACCGCCGGCGACGTCGTCAGCCTGGCCCGCGGCAAGCGTCCGCAGGCGCGGTCGCAGGCGCTGGTGGTGTGGCGGCCGAGGGGCATGGGCTAGGACTCATCGGCCAGGACACGCAGCTGGGCCCGGGACCAGTGGTCCCGGGCCCAGCTGTTGTTGCGTCCTGTTGTTGCGTCCTGTTGTTCCGTCCGGTGGGGGGGCTGCCGTGGCCTACTTGCTGGCGGCGATGAGCTGGTCGACGGCGGCGCGTTCGCGGTTTCCCCAGGTTTCCCTGGTGAGCAGGGCGGCGATGAGTCCGATGGCTCCGCAGGCCATGTAGACGATTGCCACGCCGCTCCAGCTCCAGGCCGCGGCCGTGGCTGCTGCGATGAGGGGGATGAAGCCGGAGATTGCGGCCGAGAACTGGTATCCGATGGATGCCCCGGAGGTCCGGGTGTTGGCGGGGGACAGCTCGGAGAACCAGGCGCCCTGGGCGCCGGCGAGCATGTCGCGCAGGATCGGCAACCCGATGATATATACGAGGATCACCATGAACGGGACGCCCGTGTTGACCACATTCTTGATGACGGTCAGGAGCGGATTCTTGACGAGTTCGCCCTTGGCTTGGTGCCGGGCAGGTGTGCCGACCAGGAGCAACGGAGCAAGAAGTCTGTTTTTTGCCCGATCAGCCGGCCGGCGGGCTGTGGAGCGAATCCGCCGGGGCAAGTAGCGGCAGGAGCGAACCGAGTACACCGGAACGCAATCAGGTACCCGACCATCCGATAGTCGGGTACCTCATTTGCGTGACTTCATGCCCATTCCGCGCGTTGAATTGGAGTGTCAGAAAAGGCTGGCATGACACGCCTACAGCTCCTACGGGAAGCCCGGGCGCGGAGCCAGCGCAGGAGCAGCGTAGACGCCGGGGGGCATCGCATGCATGATTCAACCGAGTATGATCCGTCCACTGCCGATTCTTCACGGCCGGCTGCTTTGACGGGCACGCCGTGAGCCCGGGGCTCCAGGCGGCCGTGCTGTTTGCCGGCTCCCTGCCGGGGCACATCCTGATGTCCCTGGGGCAGGCCCTGGTGGTCGTCTGCCTGTGCTTCGACTTCGTACGCGCGGTCTCCGTGCCGCGATCCCGCAGCCGGTACGTCGCCAACACGTGGTTCCGGACACTTGCGCTGCCTTCCATCCTGGTCATGGCGATCAGCGTGCTCCTCGATGCCGCCTCCGGCTCTTGGCCCGAGGTCGCGGCCGGGGTGTTCGTCATGGTCGCTGTGATCTTCCGGTGGCACTATGGCAGCGACGAGGACAGCTGGTGGAAGGGCAAAGGCAAGGCCCTGGGCCGTTGGCTCCGGAACCGGGCAGCCTCCGGGTCCCTGGTTGCTCCGGCCACGGCCTGAAAAAGACCTTGCTGTCCGGGCGTCCCAGGGTGTCCAATCCTTAACACAAGGCCCTGCAGGGCACGAGTGGATGCGACGCCGGGAGGTTCTCATGCCATCGAAAGGCGCCAAGACGCAGTCAAGGGGACCGGTCCGGGGTACGTCTGACCTCCGGCGGGCAGACGCCAACGGCGTCGCGCCGCCGGAACAGCCGGACAAGGTCCGCAATGTGGCACTCGTGGGGCATTCCGGTTCCGGAAAAACGATGCTCACCGAGGCACTGCTTGCCGCCACCGGAGCCATCACCCGCAAGGGCTCGATCGCCGAGGGCACTACGGTGAGCGACTCGGATCCTTCCGCCATCGCGCAGCAGCGCTCCGTGGCGCTCGCGGTGGTGCCGGTGATGGTGGGGGACATCAAGGTCAACCTCCTGGACACTCCGGGCTATACGGATTTCATCGGCGAGCTGAGGGCAGGGCTCCGGGCGGCGGATGCGGCGCTGTTCGTCGTCTCGGCCACCGACGATGTCGACGCAGCGACCACGGCGCTTTGGAGCGAGTGCCAGCGGCTCGGGATGCCGCGGGCCGTGGTCATCAGCCGCCTGGACCATCCGCGCGCGGATTTCGACGCCGCCATCGCCCGCTGCCGCCTGGCATTCGGCGACTCCATCCTTCCGCTCTACCTGCCGGTCCCCGCCGACGGTCCCGTCACCGGGCTGCTGGGACTGCTGACCGGCACGGTCTCCGACTACAGTGATGCGGAACCGGCGCCGGCCACCCGGGCCGCGACTGGCGTCGAACTCGCCGCCGCGGAGTCCGCACGGGGCGCGCTGATCGAAGGGATCATTGCCGAGAGCGAAGACGAGACGCTCATGGACCGCTACCTCGGAGGCGAGGAAATCGCCCCCGACGTCCTGATCACCGATCTTGAGACGGCGGTGGCCCGCGGGTCCTTCCATCCGGTGCTGCCGGCCTCGGCGGAGTCCGGACTCGGCCTGTCGGAACTGCTCGAGGTCCTGGTGCGTGCGTTTCCGACGCCGGGGGAGCGCGACGTCCCCGCAGCGACCGACCTCGACGGGGTGCCCGCCGGGGCGCTCGGCTGCGACCCCGACGGCCCGCTGCTCGGTGAAGTGGTCCGTACGACGATCGACCCGTTCCTTGGCCGCGTCTGCCTGGTGCGCGTCTTCTCCGGCGTGGTGCGGGAGGACGCCGCCATCCATGTGGGCGGCCGCGGAATGGCCGACCGCGGCCACGAGGACCACGACAGCGACGAGCGGGTCACCCACCTCTACTCGCCGCTGGGATCAGGACTGCGGCCAGTGCCGTTCTGCGTCGCGGGGGATATCTGCGCGCTGACCAAGCTGGGCACCGCCGAGACCGGCGACACGATTTCGGCCAAGGAGCTGCCGCTGCTGGTGGCCGCCTGGGACATGCCGGACCCGCTTATGCCGGTCGCCATCGAAGCCGCCACGCACGGCGACGAGGACGCCTTGGCCAGGAACCTGGGGAAGGTCACGGCCGGGGACCCGACGCTGCGGGTGGAACGCAACTCCGAAACCCACCAGCTGATCCTGTGGTGCATGGGCGAGGCGCACGCCGACGTCGTCTTGGGCAGGCTGCGGGACCAGGGCGTGAACCTGCAGAGCGTCCCGGTCATCACGCCGCTGCGGGAGACGTTTGCCGCGCCGGCCGCCGGGCACGGGCGCTACGTCAAACAATCCGGCGGCCACGGCCAGTACGCGGTGTGCGACATCGAGGTGGAACCGCTTGACCGTGGCGGCGGGTTCGAGTTTGTCGACAAGACCGTTGGCGGCGTGATTCCCGGGCCGTTCATCACCTCGGTGGAAAAGGGCGTGCGGGCCCAGATGCAGAAAGGCGTCTCGGCCGGGTTCCCGGTAGTGGATATCAAGGTAACGCTGATCGGCGGCAAGACGCACAGCGTGGATTCCTCCGATGCTGCCTTCCAGGCGGCCGGGGCGCTGGCTCTCCGGGAGGCGGCCGGGGCAACCCGCATCCAGTTCCTGGAACCGGTCTCGTCCGTGACCATCAGCGTTTCGGAGGACCATGTGGGCGCCGTGATGAGCGACTTGTCCTCCCGGCGGGCACGCCTGACCGGAACCACCTCCGCCGGCGCCGACGGCACCGAGATCAGCGCCGAGGTGCCGGACCAGGAACTGTTGCGGTACGCGGTGGAGTTGCGGGCCCTGACCGCCGGCAGCGGCCGGTTCCGGCGCAGCTACCTGCGGCACGAACCAGTGCCGCAGGCGCTGCGCTGATGGCCCCTGCTAAATGCAGCGTCAGCCGTTGATGACCTGCGGAACGCCGAGGGCCTTGAGGCCTTCGACACCGAATTCGAGTCCGTAGCCGGACTGCTTCGCGCCACCGAACGGGATGCGGGGGTCCACGGCGCCGTGCTTGTTGATCCAGACGGTGCCGGCCTCGAGCCGGGCCGCCACCTTGCGGGCTTCGGCGGGGTCGGAGGACCAGACCGAGGCGCCGAGGCCGACGTCGACGGCGTTGGCCATTACGATGGCCTCGTCCACGGTGCCGTAGCGGATGATCGGCAGGGCGGGGCCGAACTGCTCCTCCGCGACCAGCGGGTTGCTGTTGGCGATGTCAGCGACCAGGGTGGCGGGGTAGAAGTTCCCGGGCTGGTCGTTCTCCGGGTTGCCGCCGAGCAGGATCCTGGCGCCGGAGTCGCGGGCTGCCCCGACGAGGCCGGCGACGATGTCGAACTGCTGGCGGTTCTGCAGCGGGCCCAGGACGTTGGCCTCGTCGAGTCCGTTGCCCATGGGCATGGCCCGGGCGACGGTGGTGAGTTCCTCGCAGACGGCGTCATAGATGTCGGCGTGGACGTAGAGGCGCTTGAGCGCCGCGCAGGTCTGGCCGGTGTTGATGAAGGCGCCCCAGAACAGGCCCTCGGCGATCGCCTTCGGGTCGGCGTCGGGCAGGACAATGCCGGCGTCGTTGCCGCCGAGCTCCAGGGTGAGGCGTTTGACGGTGTCGGCGGAGGATTTGATGATGGCCTTGCCGGTGGCGGTGGAGCCGGTGAACATGATCTTGCCGATCGTGGGGTGTCCGGCCAGGGCCTCGCCCACGTCACGGCCGCCGGAGACCGCCGTGAGGAGGCCTTCGGGGAGTTCCTGGTTGAGGACTTCGACGAGGGCAAGGACGGACAGCGGGGTGTATTCGGACGGCTTGATGACGACGGCGTTGCCCATGCGCAGGGCTGGGGCGAGCTGCCAGACGGTGATCATCATGGGCCAGTTCCAGGGGCCGATCGCGCCGACGACGCCGATGGGCCGGTAGTGCAGTTCGGCGCGGGTTTCGCCGTCGTCCACCACGGTTTCGGGGTCCAGGGGCGTGCCGGCGGCGACGCGGAGCCAGGCGGCGCAGGCGCCGACCTCAAAGCGGGCGTTCGGGCCGTTCAGCGGTTTGCCCTGCTCGCGGGAGAGCAGGCGGGCGAGTTCCTCGGCGGAGCGTTCGACGGCGTCGGCGGCCTTGAGCAGCGCGGCGGACCGGGCGTCGTGGCCCAGTGCAGCCCAGGCCGGCTGCGCGGCGGCTGCGGCGGCGATGGCGGCTTCGAGGTCCTGAACGGTGTGGACCGGTGCTTCGCCGACCGGCTGTCCGGTGGCCGGGTCAAAGATCGTGCGGGTTTCCCCGGCCACCGGGGTGATCGAGGCGAGTAGGGCGTCGTAGGTTTCCATGGGGGTACTCCACATCGAGTAGGTCAGAGAACGCGGCCGGTGCGGCCTAAGAGTGCTGTTTCAAGCGTGCTCCGGCGAGGGGCCGAGGGGCTTGTCTATCCGCGAAGAGCTGTTGTGCGGGAGCGAACGGAACACCGAAAGCAATTTCCCGAGGCTGCGGACCGGAGGGCGTCCGGCCGGCCGTGCAGGCGGCGACGGCCCTGGTGCTGACTACGCTCAGGAACAACAACCGGTCGCTCAGCGACAAAAGCGTGACGGGCGCCACCTGCCATGCTGGATTTCACGGTGCAACGCACCCCCATTTCCCAGACCGCCGTTCCCCAGACTCATGACCGTTAAGAAGGATCCGATGAGTATTTCAAATTCAGATTCCCGGACCGCAGAATCCAGCCCCCGCACGGAGCACTCCACCGCGCTGCGTGCCGGCAGCGTCGGCGTCATGGGCATTCTTTTCTTTGTTTTGTCAGCCCAGGCGCCGTTGACCGGAATCGTCGGGGCATCACCGCTGGCCGCAGCGCTCGGCAACGGCGCCGGCGCCCCCGGCGCGTATCTGGTGGTGGGCATCGTCATCGTGATCTTCGCGGTCGGCTTCGTGGCCATGAGCCGGAAGATCCAGGCCAACGGCGCCTTCTACGCCTATGTCACCGCCGCCTTCGGACGCAAGGTTGGCGCGGGAGCGGCGTGGCTCGCGCTCCTCGCGTACAGCACGGTCCAGGCCGCGATGTATGGATTGTACGGCGCGGCGTTCTCGGGCCTCCTCGGATCTGCCGGGATCGTGGTCCCTTGGTGGCTTCTGGCCGCCATCACCATGGCGGGCGTGCAGGTGCTGGGCTCCCTCAACATCGAACTCGGGGCGAGGGTCCTGGCGGTGCTCGTGGGCCTGGAGGTCGCCATCCTGCTCATGTTCGGGTTCACCGTGCTGTTGCGGGGCGGCGGGCCGGAGGGGATCAGCCTGGCGGCGTCCTTCTCTCCCGCGGCGATCGGCGCAGGAGCCCCGGGCGTTGCCATCATGTTCGCCGTCGCCTCCATGTTCGGCTTCGAATCAACGGCCATCTACTCGGCCGAGGCCAAGGACGCCCACCGCACCGTAGCCCGGGCCACGTACCTCTCGGTAGTCGTCATCGCGGTCTTCTTCTCCTTCATTTCTTGGATGCTGGTCAGCTACTACGGACCCTCGCATGTCATCGACGCCGCGGGCGCGGCCCTCGAATCGGGCGATTCCACCGCGTTCGTGCTGACGCCGATGGTGGAGCTGTTCGGGCCGTGGGCCGGAACGGTCACCGGCATGCTGCTCGTGACCTCCCTGCTGGCCGGCATCATCGCCTTCCACAACGGCATCAACCGCTACCTCCATTCGCTGGCCCTGCGCGGGTCGATGCCCCGCGGAGTGGCCCGGACCAACCGGCACAAGGCGCCCGCCGTCGCTGCACGGATCCAGACCGTGGTCGCCTTCCTGCTCGTGGCGCCGTTCGCGGTGCTGTCCCTGGATCCTGTCCTCACCCTCTTTTCCTGGTTCAGCGGGCTGGCCGTGGCCGCGCTCCTGGTGCTCTACATGCTCTGTTCGCTGGCCGTCGTCGCGTACTTCCGGCGGGAAAGGGTGCCCGGCCAGCTCTGGCAGACCGCGGTGGCACCGGTGCTCGCCACCCTGCTGCTTGGCTGGGTCCTGTCCCTCGTCATCATCAACTTCACCGCTCTGATCGGCGGCAGTGCCGAAACGGCCGTGGGCCTGCTGCTGACCGTACCCATAGTGTTTACCGCCGGTGTGCTGGTGGAAATTGCCGTGGAGGGCAGGGCCGCGCGCGCAGGGGTCACTGTCTGACGGGCGGCGGTGGGCATCAGCAGTGGGGACAGATCCGGCACCGCCCCCTCTGCCTTTGTAGTTTCCGCGGCGCCGACAACGGCGGTGCTGACGACAGCAGGTGCTCTCGGCAGGGGGTGAAGGCCAGGCTCAGGCGCCGCGCCGCCAGTCACTGGGGGACTCACCGAAGGCATCCCGGAAGGAGCGGCTGAAATGGGCCGCATCCAGGAAGCCCCAGCGCGCGGCCACGGCTCCGACCGGCATTCCGGCCAGGAGCGGATCGCGCAGTTCGCGGCGCGCCCCCTCCAGCCGCTGGGTCCGGATCCAGCTCGCCACGGTGGTCCCGGATTCATGGAAGACGTTGTGCAGGTGCCGGGTGGAGATGAAATGGGCCGCCGCGATGGACGCCGGTGACAGCATTGGATCGGCCAGGTGGGCATCGATGTACTCGCGGACGGATGCCGCCAACAGGGCCTGGGGTTTCATGCGGTCGGGGGACATGTCCAGTTCCGAATGCAGCATCGTGGAGACGAGATCAAGGGCGTTGGTGGCCAGCCGCGATCCGCTGGGGCCGCTCAGCGCCTCCAGGTTCTCAGCGAGGTGGGCAATGAACGGCCCGACGATGGCGGCGAGGCCCCCGTCGGAGGCCAAACGCACGGCCGAAAGCTGTGCGATGCACTCCGGCGGCAGGGACAGTGCGTCCCAGGGAAACATCAGCACCATGAGCCGTGCGTCGCCCTCGAAGGCAAGCGTGTAGGGGCGGCTGGTGTCATAGATGGAGAGATCTCCCGGATGCAGGACTGCCTCGCGGTTGTCCTGGATGAGGAGCCCGGTGCCCTGCAGCTGGAGGTTGAGCTTGAAATAGCGCTGGTTGGACTGCGCAATCAGCGCCGGTGTGCGGTGGACCTCATGGCTTGTGGAGGAGACCTCGACGAGTGCCATGCGGTCCAGCCTGCGGGCCCGTAAGCGGCCGTGGAAGTTGTCCGCATTTGCTCTCGAGGCGGCCAGGGGAACGAAGGATTCCGCGACGAGGTGCCGCCAGTGGTCGAAGGATTCTGCCGTGCTGGTTCGGACGTCCTGTCCCGTGGGACCGAGCGAGGGGCGGGCTGCAACTGCGGTCATAGGAGATCCTGACGCCGTCGTATTTCTGGGAGTGTGTCATGGGACACAGTCCTTTCAGGGTAGCGCCGCAGCCCGCCGCTGTCATCTTTTTTCGACAACCGGCGAAAAAAGATCGCCCGGGCCCAATTACCGGGCCTGGCAGCCCAGCAGGGTCAGGAAGCCCTCCAGCTGCTCGTTCAGCCCGAGTTCCACCTGGCCTTCCGGGGTGAGTGCCGCCGTAATCTGCGCGCCGAGCAGGAGGTTGAGCAGCTGCCCGGCCAGGGCGGCGTCGTCGACGGCGGTGGTGACGGCGCCGGCCTGCCGCGCCTCGGCAAGGAACCGCCGCATCGCCGCAAGCCACTGCTCCATCGAATCCCGGTGGATCCGGGCCTTGCCGGGGTCGTTGATGGCCTTCTGCCAGAACGGGATGACAATCCGGGCCTCATTGATCCGCTCCTCATCCAGCGGCAGCACCTCGACGCAAAACGACCGCAGGGCCGCCAGCCCGGCCTGCCCGGCGGTGACACCTGCGATACGCTCGTTGGTGCGGTTGAAGACGTGCCCGAACGCGAAAGTCAGCAGGTCATCCTTGGTGGGGAAGTACGGCTTGAGGGCGCCGTTCGCGAATCCTGCCTCGAGGGCAATTTCCCGCATGGTGGCACTTTCAATCCCGAGCCGGGCGATGATCCGCCACGTGGCGTCGACGAGTTCAAGCCGCCGCTGGTCGTGGTCGACAATCTTTGGCACCGGACAGCTCCCCAAATATTTTTCGTCGGACTCTTGTGGCACAGCTTACATTTCCGTATTCTCTACAACTATAGAAAATAAAGTTCTGACCCGCCAAGGTCACCGAACGAAGGCCGTCATGATGACCGCACAAACTGACACCCGCACCTCGTTTAGTCCGTACAGCCGCTACAGCCTGGCCACGGGCGCCGAAATCACCGCGGTCCAGGGCATCCTGCGTGCCGCGGGACTGCTGGGCGAGACCCGGCGCATCGCGTACCTCGGTCTGCTGGACCCCGCCCGGAACGCGCCGGCCGAAAGTGAGGACCGGCGGTTCCGGGTCTTCCTGCACGATGCCGCAGGGGGAAGGCCGGCCGATGTGACCGTTTCGGTCTCCAGCGGCACGGTGGTTTCCGCCGTCGAGCTGGACACGGCGGTGACCGGCGAGCTCCCGGTTCTGGAGGAGGAATTCGAAGTCGTCGAACAGCTCCTGGCCACGGACGAGCGCTGGCTCAAGGCCCTCGCCAGCCGCGGTCTGGACGTCAGCAAGGTCCGCGTTGCCCCGCTGTCCGCCGGCGTCTTCGAGTACCCGGAGGAAAGGGGCCGCCGGATCCTTCGGGGTCTGGCCTTCGTGCAGGATTTCCCCGAGGACAGCGCCTGGGCGCACCCGGTGGACGGGCTCGTGGCATATGTCGACGTCGTGAGCCAGGAAGTGACGCAGGTGCTGGACACCGGCGCCGTCCCGATTCCCGCGGAGCACGGCAACTACACCGATCCGGAGCTCACCGGCCCGATGCGCACCACGCAGAAGCCGATCAACATCACGCAGCCGGACGGGCCCAGCTTCACGGTCACCGGCGGCAACCACGTTGAATGGGAAAAGTGGAGTGTCGACGTCGGCTTCGACGTCCGCGAGGGGGTGGTGCTGCACAACCTTGCCTTCCAGGACGGCGACCGCCTGCGTCCCATCATCAACCGCGCATCCATCGCCGAAATGGTGGTCCCGTACGGGGACCCGTCGCCGATCCGGTCGTGGCAGAACTACTTCGACACCGGCGAATACCTCGTGGGCCAGTACGCCAACTCCCTGGAACTGGGCTGCGACTGCCTGGGCGAGATCACCTACCTCAGCCCCGTCATCAGTGACGCCTTCGGCAACCCCCGCGAGATCCGCAACGGCATCTGCATGCACGAGGAAGACTGGGGGATCCTGGCCAAGCACAGCGACCTCTGGACGGGCATCAACTACACCCGCCGCAACCGCCGCCTGGTGATCTCGTTCTTCACCACCATCGGCAACTACGACTACGGCTTCTACTGGTACCTCTACCTCGACGGCACCATCGAGTTCGAGGCCAAGGCCACCGGCGTCGTCTTCACCTCCGCCTACCCCGAAGGCGGCTCGGCCAACATCTCCCAGCTCGCCCCGGGCTTGGGCGCGCCGTACCACCAGCACCTGTTCAGCGCCCGTCTCGATATGGCGGTCGACGGCCTCACCAACCGGGTCGAAGAAGAAGACGTGGTCCGCCAGGGAATGGGCGAGGGCAACGAACGCGGCAACGCGTTCTCCCGGAAGCGGACTGTCCTGGCGCGCGAGTCGGAAGCCGTCCGGGAAGCCGACGCGCGCAGCGGCCGGACCTGGATCATTTCCAACCCGGAATCACGCAACCGCTTGGGCGAACCCGTGGGCTACAAGCTGCATGCCCAGGGCCAGCCCACTCTCCTGGCAGATCCGGAGTCCTCCATCGCCAGGCGCGCGGCCTTTGCCACGAAGGACCTGTGGGTCACCCGGTTCGCGGAGGAGGAGCGGTACCCCACGGGGGACTTCGTCAACCAGCACGCCGGGGGAGCAGGCCTGCCGGCCTACATTGCCCAGGACCGCGACATCGACGGCCAGGACATCGTGGTGTGGCACACCTTCGGCCTGACCCACTTCCCCCGGATCGAGGACTGGCCCATCATGCCGGTGGACACGGTCGGCTTCAAGCTCCGCCCCGAGGGCTTCTTCGACCGGAGCCCCGTGCTGGACGTGCCGGCCAACGCTCAACAGTCCTCAAGCTGCCATGGCGAGGGCGACGCCGGCGCACACTGCCACAGCTAGGCCGGCGCCGTGAGTGTCGCAGCCAGCTTGGGCCGCCGGGCCGGCCTCGCCGGCGTCGTCTTCCATTCCCGGATCTGCGCCGCCGTGACCGCGGCGTCGTGCCTCGCGCATCTGTGGCTGGCCGCCGGGAACCAGCACGGGACCTGGCTGAACGTGCTCATGCTCGCCATGGTGGCAGTGTGCCTGCCGTGCGCCGTGCACATCTGGCGCCACGGCAGGCACAGGGCCCTTCGCCAGGTGATGGCCGCGGCGCTGGCCATGACCGCGGTGCACGCGGTCCTGCTCCTCGGCACGGGAGCCGGCGGCACGGGCCACAGTCACCATGTGAGCACTGCGGCAGCAGGGGCCGGCGCGGCGCCGTCGGGATCCGGGGCGCTGCTGGCAGTCATCGCGCTGGAAATGACGACGGCGCTGCTCGCCGCGACGCTGCTGGCCCGGCTGCGGGCGGAGCCCCGGTCGGCCGTATCAGGGTTGAAGCGCGGCTAAAGCGCAGCTTCCGGGTTGGTCAGCGTCAGTCGTTGAACAGCCCCGCCAGGTCTTCCGCCGTCAGGGCGCCGCCGGTGAGTGCGTCGCCTTCCATGACGTCGGCGAAGAGCTGCGACTTCTTCGCTTTGAGCGCCATGACCTTCTCCTCGATCGTGTCCTTGGCGACCAGCCGGTAGACCATGACGTTCCGGGCCTGGCCGATCCGGTGGGTCCGGTCCACGGCCTGGGCCTCCGATGCCGGGTTCCACCACGGGTCCAGCAGGAACACGTAGTCGGCCTCGGTGAGGTTCAGGCCGAAGCCGCCGGCCTTGAGGCTGATGAGGAACACCGGCGCGGCGCCGTTCTTGAACTCGTTCACGACGTCGGTGCGGTTGCGTGTGCCGCCGTCGAGGTAGCAGAACTCGATGTTCTCTTCGACCAGCCGCTCCCGGACCTTGCCCAGGAAACCGGTGAACTGGCTGAAGATCAAGGCTCTGTGCCCTTCGGCCACCAGGTCCGCGAGCTGCTCGAAGAGGACATCGAGCTTGCTGGAACGCACCCCGGACAGGGAGGGATCGATCAGCGAGGGGTCCAGGCTCAGCTGCCGGAGCAGGGTCAGCGACTGGAAGATGGTGAACCTGTTCTTGTTGACGTCCTCAATCAGGCCCAGGATCTTTTGGCGCTCCCGCTGCAGGTGGGTCTGGTAGACCTTCTGGTGCCGCGGGTTCAGCACGACTTCCAGGATCTGCTCCTGCTTGGGCGGCAGGTCACTGATGACCTGTTCCTTGGTGCGCCGCATCATGAGCGGCCGGACGCGCCGCCGGAGCTTGTCCAGCTGCCCCTTGTCGCCGTTCTTCTCCACCGGCTTCTGGTAATACTCGGCGAACCGTTTGGGGCTGGAAAAGAGCCCGGGAGCCACGATCGAGGTCAGTGCCCAGAACTCCATCAGGTTGTTCTCCAGCGGCGTGCCGGTGATGGCGAGTTTGAAGGCGGCGGGCAGTTTGCGGGCGCACTGGTAGGCCTTGGACTGGTGGTTCTTGACGAACTGCGCCTCGTCCAGGACCAGGCCGGCCCAGGTCTGGGAGGTGTAGGCCTCGTAGTCGATGCGGAAGAGGGCGTAGGAGGTGATGATGATGTCCGCGCCGGCCATCGCCTCGGCCGGGTGCGTGCCGCTCTTGGCGAAGGTTTCGCCGATGGCGCGCACGTTGAGCCCGGGAGCGAACCGAGCCGTCTCCGCCTCCCAGTTGCCCACCACGGAAGTGGGGGCGACGACAAGGAACGGGGCGGTCCCGGACCCGGTTCCGGCTTCATCTCCTGCGGCGGCGTCTTTTGCGGCGCAGATCAGGGCGAGGGCCTGGACGGTCTTGCCCAGGCCCATGTCATCGGCCAGCACGCCGCCGAGGCCGTGGCGGTACAGGAAGCTCAGCCAGTTGAAGCCCTCCAGCTGGTACGGGCGCAGCTCGGCGTTCAGCGACCCGGGCAGGGGAAGGCCCTTGATGCCGCCTTCAAGTAGACCGCCCACGGACTCACGCCACGCCGCGGCCTGTTCATCCACGATGCCCAGGTGTGCGAGCTCGTCCCACAGCCCGGCCTGGAAGCGGCTGATCTGCAGCGGGGCGTCCTTGTCGCCGGGGTTGTCCTGCAGGGAGCGGGCCTCGTCGATCAGGGCCCGCAGCTGGTGCAGCTCCGGCAGGTCCAGCGCGAAGTACGCCCCGCTGGGGAGCAGCATGCGGGTCTGGCCGGCGGCGAGGGCGGAAAACAATGCCGCGAAGGAAACCGGCTGGCCCTCCAGGGTGATGACGATGCCCAGATCGAACCAGTCGCGGCTGTCCGTCGCCTTCGTGGAGATCGCCACCACCGGGGCTTCTTCGGCTTCGCGGTAGTCCGCCATCTCGCCGGAGGTATCCACGGAGACATCGCGGAGTTCGCGGAGCCGGGGAAGCACGTCCTCGGTGAAGGCGAGCGTGTCCAGTCCGGCCAGTTCTGCCGTGGCCGCCAGGCGCGGCGTGCCCCAGCCGCCCGTCGCGGATTCGCCCAGTGCCGGCACCACATCCCAGGGCTGCCCGACCGCCTCGAGGATGCGCGCCTCGGCCGGGTCGTCCCGGTAGCCGTGATCGCCGGGGTGCCGCCACAGCGGCTGCGCCGTGACGAGGTTTCCGGACGTGTAGTGCCATTCCCAATGCAGCCGGACCCGGTGGTCGGCCCCGTAATTGGCCAGCAGGGACAGGGTGGGGACGGCGAGCGTGGGCAGTTCCACCGACTCGTCGGAGGCGGTAACCCGGGCGGTTTGCTTGAGCTTGGGGTAAAAGCCGGTCAGGAAGCGGCTTTCGTCCCGTGCGGGGATGTGCAGGGTTGTCCCGCCCGTGACGAAGGTCAGCAGTTCCTCGCTGAGACCGCTTTCCAGCGGGGCGAGGGTGATGACGGGGTCCGCGGGGGCGGTACCGGGCAGGGCGCCGCCGTCGGACGCCAGGAAGATTCCGTGCGCCGGGCGGCCGATGGTCCCGACCGACGCCGGATCCACCACCTCACCTTCGACCGTGATGGTCGGCGCGAGCTCGAGACCGCCGTCGTCCCCGCCGGTGCCGATGCGCGCCAGGTTCAGCCCGACGGCGGCAGGCTGCTCGACCAGCCGCACCGGCTCCGTGCCGCGGCTGTGCACCAGGGCGACGCCGATTTTCTGGGCCTGGGACAGCAGGCTCCACAGGTTCTTGCCGGCGTAGGTGTTCAGCCCCAGCCACAGTCCGGTGCCGGAGTGCTGCCGGTTTGCCACAGCGGTGTGCGAGGCGAGGAATTCCTGCATCCACTCGACGTGCGCCTCGTTGCATTCGCGCCGGTAGTTCAGGTAGCTCAGCGTGCTCCAGGAGACGTCGCCGCGGATCCACTTGCCCTTGGCGCCCATGATGACGGGGCGTGCCTTGAGCTGGCGGACGCTGCGGAGCGGATCGCGGCGGCCCGTGTAGGAAAAGTGCGGGGCGGGTTCCTCGATGTCGAACTGGAGCGCCAGCGGGGTGCCGTTGGCGGACGGCGTGATCCCCGGGTGGGCGATCAGGGGGCCAAGGGCCTGCTCCCAGTCGGCCATTTCCGGTGGCGCGCTTTGGCGGGACAGCCGCGTGCCCTCGGCGGGGGCCAGCAGCTGCATCCTGGTGGCGGGGTTGTCTTCGGCCGCGAAGAGCAGGGCCGCCACGTGCTTGCAGTCCTTGCGGACCGGGCAGCTGCAGACGCCCACCGTGCAGCTCCAGCCGCCTGCCTTCCGGACCAGCTTCGCCGTCGTGGAATAGGGCACGTCGGAACCGCCCCGCACCTTGCCCAGCAGCAGGCCTGTGGCGGCGTCGAAAGAGATCCCGGAAACGCGGCTCCCCATGGCGTAAGCGAGCCCGGCCGCGAGGGAGCGGTCGTTGATCGCGGGAGTCTGTATTGCCAGTGCCGCACTCTCGTCCGGATGGGATGGCATGTGCGCGCTACTTTCGGCAGGTAATCATCTGATCCATCTTACCGAGCCTTCGCAGGCCCCGGAACTTCGCCGCCGCCCGCACAAGCGCCGCCTAAACTTCGCCGGACGTTCAACCGGGGCTCGGCCGCCCGCCGTGACGACGGACCTACCGTGGAGAGGTCCGGAGTATCAGCAGCGCCAGCAGTAAGGATTCCGCATGACCCACAGTGAGCCCACCATCCAGTCCGCCCACAGCTACCCCACCGTGCTGACCACCGAAAGCCTCAACGGCGGAAACGGGGACGTTGTCGACGCGAACGTCAACGTGGTCAACGCCATGTTCGAGGAGTTGCTGGACACGGAAGAGATCTCCCCGGCCGCGCTGCGCGGTTACTACGTGGACTTCTACCTGACGCAGGCGCTGGCCGGCGGCTTCGCGCAGTACGTGTTCACCGCGCCCGAACGCGAGGAAGTCGACCCCTACGTCCGGGAAGGCCTGGAGGCCATGGGTGCCGCCGCGCACCTGGACCTCTTCAACCGCACGGTAGCCGCCTTCGGCGCCCTGACCGACGCCGACGTCGACAGCTACCTCGACGGCGGCAGCGGCTGGGCCGCCGGAAGCGCAGAGGAAGACGAACCCGGCGACGGGGTCTCCGACGCTGTTCGGCGCATCGAAGAACTGGACGGGGAATTCGAGTCGATCCTCGCAACGGAGGACATCGCCGCGCTGAATGCCGCGTGGCTGCGCGGCCAGGAGGACTTGCTGATCCTTTCCGACGACGACCTCGACGCCCACATTGCCGGGCGGGTGGCCCGGCTTTCCGACCTCGCGGAGCGCCAGGCGGCAGCCGCCGAGGAAGCGCTTCTGGACGCGCCGGAGTTCGAGCAGATCATCCGCGAGCTGTGCGGCCTCGCGGGCCACAGCCTGGTGCGGATCACCATGGGCGATCCGAATTATGAGCACAACGGGGAGACCACCCTGGCCTGGCACTTCACCACGGAGCAGGGCGAATTCCTCATGCTGGAGGACGACGACGAGGCTTTCATGCTCAATCCGCGGACCCAGGAAATCCTCGCGGCTGTGGAGTTCGAAGAGGCTGTGGAGTTCGAAGGGGCTGTTGACTTTGAAGGGTCGGCGGAGTTCGAAAAGGCACGCCCGTAGGCGGCCTTCCACGACAGTTTTCCGGTACGACCGGCGCCTGCCCCCAAATGCAGGCGCCGGCCGTGCCGTGTTGAGCAACCCGTGCCGACTAACTCTGGCCCGGCCGACCGGGCCCGGCGGATCCGCGGCCGGTGAGCCTACCCGGCCGGCGGTGCTGTGATCATTTCCCCCGAGGGTGACACGAGGAACCAGACCCCGCCAACGCCCTGGCCGTTGATGTCCCCCGCGGCCTGATCCTTGGAGTAGTAGTAGATCGGCATCCCGTTGATGGTCACCTGCATCTTTCCGTCAGCCGTGGGAATGGTTCCGACCTTGCCGGTGACACCGTTAACTGTGGGAGTCGCCGTCGTCGACGTGACAGCGGGCCACGAGGTCAGGCACGCGCCGGTGCAGACGCTGTTCCCGGAATCCTTCGTGTTCTTGGCGAAGAAATAGACGCTCAGTCCCTGGTCGGCCACCACGATCTGGCCCGTCTTGGAGTCGGCCACCGAGAGCACCGCGGCGGACATGGACGACGGCGCGGAACTGGCCGGCGCGCTCGTGGCGGTCTCTGCGGGGGCGGAGGTGGCCGGTGCCGCCGACGTCGGCGTCGTGGTCGTTCCGCCGCCGCAGCCGGACAGGAGGGCGGCCAGAGCGAACGCGGACAAGCCAATGCTGAGATGCTTCTTCATTTGCTGCTCCTAGACTCGAGCCAGCCCAACTCGGAGGCCGGCGCTACGAGATACGACGCCATGGAGAGCGGAATGGTTCATGGCGGAACCGACATGTCCGTGTCGGGCTGTCCTGGGGCACACTGAACTATTGGGCCTGCCCCTACGTCGTAAAAGGGCAGGGCACCAATTTCCGGGAGGTGGACAATGCCGCTGGACGAAGACGTCGTGGCTGCGATCTACCGCGACCACGGTGCGGCCCTGAAACGCTTTGTCCTCAGCGTCTCCCGGGATCCTCAGCTCGCCGACGACGTCGTCCAGGAAACGGTGCTGCGGGTCTGGCAGCAGGCGCCGCAGATCACGGGCAGCCTGCGCAGCTACCTGTTCCGGACGGCCCGCAACATCATGATCGACAATTACCGCAAAGCCCAAAGGCGGCCGCAGGAAGCCGGCGACCGCGATGTCCAGGCCCTCCCGGAAGGCGGCGTCGGCGCCGGGCGCATCGACGAGCTGCTCAACAAGGTGCTGATGGAAGAGGCGTTGCTGCGGCTCAGCGCGGAACACCGCGAAGTCCTTGTTGCGCTCCACTACCGCCGCTACACAGTCCAGGAGGCATCCGCCCAATTGAAGATCCCCAGCGGCACGGTGAAGTCCCGGGCGTTCTACGCCGTCCGGGCCCTACGGACGATCCTCGACGAGATGGGGGTGCAGCAGTGAACGGGACCGAGTTGCATCACTTCCTCGGCGCGTACCTGCTCGGCGGGCTGGAGCCGGCCGAAGCCGCGGCCTTCGAGCAGCATCTTGCGGTGTGCGCCCACTGCCGCCAGGAGCTGGACGAACTTGCCAGCCTCCCCGCGCTGCTGGACGCGATCCCGGTGTCCGACGCCGTCGCGCTCACCGCCGCGGCGGCGGCCGCCCGGGACCGCGCGCTGGTCCCGCCGGAACCCGAACCTGTCCCAAGCCGGCTCCTGGACGAGCTCGCCGCCCGACGCCGGAAGGTGCGGCGCCGGTGGACGTCGGCGGTGGCCGCGGCGGCCGCCGCATGCCTGGGGCTGGGGATCTTGGCCGGTCCGCTGCTGAACCAACCCGCCAAACCGGACGCGAGCTATTCCGTTGCGGCCAGCAGCGGGTTGGAAGTCACGGTGGGGCTCGTCAAGAAAACCTGGGGCACCGAACTGGCGGTGGACGGCCGCAGCCTGCCCGTCGCCGGGACCCTCTCACTCTGGGTAAAGGACCGTGACGGCGGCGTGGACCGCGCCTGCGCGTGGACGGCCACGCCCACCGGCAGAGTCCGGATCACCGGGGCGACGCCGGTGCAGCTGGCCAGGATCGCCAGTGTCGAGATGCGCGATGAGCAGCAGCAGACCGTTGCTGTCATCGCCGTGCCCCAGGGGTAGCCCACTCCTGGGGCGCGGCGGTCCGTTCGGTCCGGGAGCCGGCAACGGGCGCGGGCCTACATTTTCGCGAGCTTGGCCCGCACCGCCATGTAGATGCCGTAACAGATCAGGCCTACGCCCACTGCGGCCAGCAAGTACACGCCGAACGGCTGCTCCCGCAGGGCCTTCAGGCTGCCGTCGAGCCCGGTTGACTCTTCGGGGTGTGCCTTCACCGTGGCGATGATGATGAGCAGGCCCACCAGCAGCAGGGCAAAGCCCTTGGCAACGTAGCCCACCATGCCGATCACCGTCACTGCGGTGCGCGCCTGCGGCTGGGACGGCATGCGCAGGTACTTGATGAAGGACTTCTTGAAGCCGCGGATCGCGTAGACGATCCCGGTGACGGCTACCGCGGCGCCGATGATCACCAGGAGTGCAACGCCGCCCGGTGCCTTCATGAGGTTTACGGTCATGTCGGAAGTCGACTCGCGGTTGTCGGAGCCGGCCCCGGTGGCGACCGACGCGAGCGTCAGGGCGAACGCGGTGTACACCACGGCCTGCAGGGCTGCCTTGAGTTTCTTGCCGACCTTTTTCTTGGTCGGCAGGTGCCCGAAATCGAAAATGGCGTCGGACGCCTGCCAGATGGCCAGCGCCACGCAGGCGGCAAACGATGTCCAGAGCAGCAACGGCCCCGCCGGCTGCCGGGCGAGCTCTTCCACCGCGCCGCTGACATCGGCCTGGCCCTGACCGCCCATGGCAAGCCGGATCGCGACCAGCCCGATGAGGAAGTGCAGCAACCCCGACACGGCGAACCCGGCCCGCGCTGCGATTTCGAGGGGCTTCGAATTGGTGACGTCCTCGGCGACGTCAGCAGCGTCGTTCAATTCTCGTTTGATGATCGTGTCCTTAGTACTACCCAGCGTGGTTCGTTCCGTAATCGTGCCACGCGAAGCCGCTCAACAAAAGACACCCGCGCGCCGGGGTGCCTAAATTCGGCGGTAGCTGAGGTCGAAGATCAGGCGGCCGGCTTCGTGCGCCTTGTTTTCGAAACTGGTCAGAACACGGCCCTCAAACCGCGGCGCCCACCCGCCGGTCCCGTCGACGCCCTCGTTGGGTCCGGTGTGCTCGGTGCTGACCGGCGCCCGGCCTTCCTTGACCGGTGCTCCGCCCACGCGGGACTCGACGCCGGATTCCCACACCTGGGTCAGGGGGCTGTCCGCGCCGGCGCGCTCGCCCTGGTGCAGGTTCTCGAACTCCGCCGAGCCCCCCATGACCTCGCGGACGTGAACGGCGTAGTTGGACCAGTCGGTCGCGATCCGGAAGATGCCGCCGGGCTTGATGGCCCGGGCGGCGAGATCAGCGAACGCCGGTTGAATGAGGCGGCGCTTGTGATGCCGGGACTTGTGCCATGGATCCGGGAAGAACACCCATAGTTCCGTGACGGAGCCGGCCGGGAGCATGGTGGCGAGCACCTCAGGGGCGTTCGCCTCGACAACCCGCACGTTGCTCAGTCCGCGGCTGTTGATTTTGATCAAGGTGTTGGCCAAGCCGGGGGTGTAAACCTCCACGGCCAGGAAGTCCTTGTCCGGGTTTTGCTCGGCGGCGTGGCAAACGGCGTCGCCCAGTCCGGAGCCAATCTCGACAACCAGCGGAGCCGTGCGGCCGAATTCGGCCTCTGCGTCGAACACATAGTCCGGGTGGACGGAGGTGTTTGCGACATGGCGGGGGACCTCAACCGCCCAACGGTCCGAGTGTTCCTCCCAGGCCGCCTGGCGTCGGCCCTGAAGGCGCGTGCCGCGGCGCACAAAGCTCACCGGACGGCCCCCATAGGTGCCGAACGAGGCCTGGCTGCCGGGGGTCACGGGGCGCGGCAACCGGCTCTGGTCCGGGGCGCCGGACTCCGGGTTTGCCTGCAGGCCGGGGGATTCTGGGGATTCGCTCATCCCTTCCAGAATAGTTGAGTTCGCCGGGCCCGGCCGCCCGGGGATCCCGCGGCCGCCCCGGCGGGCCGGCCGCGGAGGAGGGGTTGAGCCGCTGAGGGAGGGGTGAAGGGAAGGGGTGAAGACGCGGGGCTGCAAGAATGGGGCGGGTGACCTCAGCTGGGAAAACTGACGAGTTGGACCATTCGGCCGGCGCCGTTCTCCGGGACGGCCCCGCCGGGCCGCCCCGCGCGGCCGGCCGCCGGCAGCTCGCGTATTTGGGGATCTGCCTGGTCCTGATCGGGCTGAACCTCCGCACAGTCTTTTCGAGCTTCGCTGCGGTACTGCCGGAGGTGACGGCCGACGCCGGGCTTCCGGCCTGGGCGGTCATGGTGCTCACCACCGTCCCGGTGACGTTGCTGGGGGTGTTCGCTCCGCTCGCCCCTGGGCTGGCACGCCGGTTCGGGGCCGAACGGGTGCTGCTCGGTGCCATGGCGGTGCTCACTGCCGGGCTGCTGCTGCGGCCCGTGGAGCTGCCGGCGGCCGGCCACCTTCCGGCTCTGCTCGCCGGGACCGCCGCGTGCGGTGCCGCGATTTCACTGTGCAACGTGCTGCTGCCGGGCGTGGTCAAGCGTGACTTCCCGCATCGCCTGGGCCTCATGGGCGGCCTCTACACCACCGCGATCTGTGCCTCGGCCGCGCTCGGTGCCGGCTTCACGTTCCCGGTCTTCCGCGCGAGCGGGGAATGGACGGCGGCGCTCTGGTTCTGGGCGCTGCCGGCCGGCGTCGTCCTTCTGCTGTTCCTGCCGCCGGCGCTCCGGGCCCGTCCCGGCGGGGCGGCGCGGCCGGCCGGCGGCGTCAACGTCTGGCGTTCCGCCGTGGCCTGGCAGGTGACCGGGTTCATGGTCCTGCAGGCCATGATGTCCTTCAGCGTCTTCGCCTGGCTGGCGCCGATCCTGCGCGAACGCGGGGTGGACGGCGGCACGGCCGGCCTGATCGTCTCGGCCTCGATTGTGCTGCAGATGTTGGGCTCGCTGTTCGCGCCGGCGCTGGCCACCAGGTTCCGGGACCAGCGTGCCCTCAACACGGCGGTGGCGCTCATGACCGGCGCTGGCTTCGCGCTGAGCATCTTCGGGCCTGTGGAACTCCTGTGGCTGTGGACCGGGCTGCTCGGCCTGGGGCAGGGAAGCCTGACCGCCGCCGCGCTGACGCTGATCATGGTCCGCACCAGGGACGGGCACACCGCGGCCCACCTTTCCGGGATGATGCAGGGCGTGGGCTACGGGATTGGCTCCAGCGGCACGCTCCTGGTCGGCCAGCTGCACCAGTTCACCGGATCCTTTGCCGCGGCGGGTGTGCTGTTCATGCTGGTGGGCTCTCTTGCAGCGGTGTTCGGGTACCGGGCCGGGCGCGACCGCTACATCGGCGACTGACCCTTCCCCCTGCAAAAACGGGATGAGCCATCAGTTGTGGCTGTCCTGAACCCTCCAGAACAGCCACAACCGATAGCTCAACCGGGCCGGACCGGATCAGAGCGTGAGGTCCTTACCCTTCGTCTCCGGGATGGTGAAGACGCAGGCCGCGGAGATCGCGAGCAGCAGCACGGCGTACACAGTGAACAGCTGCGGCATCTGCACCGTGGTGCCGAGCCACTGCTGCAGATAGGGCGCGGTTCCGCCGAACACGGCCACGCAGATCGAGTAGGGCACTCCGACGCCCACGGTGCGGATGCTGGTGGGGAACAGCTCGGCGTAGACGGCCGGGACGATCGCCGCGCTGGCGGCGATGAAGATCAGCATGACGGACATGCTGACGGCCAGCTGCCAGGCGGAATCCTTCAGCAGGGCGGTCATCGGGAAGTGCATGATGCCTGCGCCGATCGCACCGGCCCACAACACTTTCTTCCGTCCGATCCGGTCCGCCAGCTTGCCCCAGAAGGGCAGCGCCGCGATGAACACGATGTTGCCGATCACGCCGGCCCACAGGGCCTCGCCCCGGTCGATCTTCAGGGCGGTGGTGGCGTAGCTGGGGGCGACGACACCCCAGATGTAGTAGATCACGGTCAGGCCGACCGTCAGGCCGATCACCTGGAGGGCCTGCTTGCGGTGGCGGACGATCTGCGGCCAGATCGGAGCGCGCTTCTCCGTCGCGGCCTCACCCTCGAAAACGTCCGTTTCGTGCAGCCGGGACCGCATGATCAGCGCGTAGAGACCCATGGCCGCGCCGATCAGGAACGGGATGCGCCAGCCCCACGCGTTCATGAGTTCAGTGCTCAGCGTCATGTTCAGCACGGCACCGAGCAGGGTTCCGAACAGGATGCCCACGGTGCCGGAGGTGTAGATCAGCGTGGCCCAGAAGCCGCGGTGTTCCTTCGGCGCCATTTCGGACAGGTACGTCTGCGACGACGGCAGCTCGCCGCCGTGGGCCAGCCCCTGGATCAGGCGCGCCACCAGGAGCGTGAGCGATGCCCAGACGCCGACGGCCGCGAACGTCGGAGCGATGCCGATCATCAGGCTGCCCACCGACGCCAGCCCCACGGCCAGGGTCATGGAAGCCTTCCGGCCGATCCGGTCACCGATCCAACCGAACAGGAAGCCGCCGAAAGGGCGGGCAACGAAGCCGACGGCGAAAATCGCCAGCGTGGACAGCACCGCGGACGCAGGATCCGACTTGCTGAAAAGCTGGCTGGCGATGAACGGCGTGAACGTGGCGTAGATCGCCCAGTCATACCATTCGACGGCATTGCCGATGCCGGTGCCGACGAGCGTCTTGCGGGTGGATGTTCGGGTTGCCGCCGGCGTGATCGTGGCTGCAGTCATGGTCTTCTCCCTCGGGGGTGCGGGTTAGGAAAGGGCGGAGGCCGCGGCAACCGTGTTGGCCGCGGCAGGAGCGTCGGCGGCCGCGAGTGCGGCCAGCCTTGAGATGGCGAGCTCGGCGTAGAGTGCGGCGCCGTCAGCCAGCACGCCGTCGTCGAACGTGGCGTACGGGGAGTGGTTGAACGCGGAGGTGGCATGGTCGGCGTCCCGGGGGACGGCGCTCAGCCCGATGAACGTGCCGGGGACCTCGGCCAGAACCCGCGAGAAGTCTTCGGAGCCGCTCAGCGGGGTGGCCCAGCGGGAGAGCCGGGAGTCGCCGAACAGGCCCGCAATGACGTTCTCCGCGGTGTGCGTTTCGTCCTCGTCCGTGATGGTCAGCGGATACTCCTGCTGGTAGTCGACATCGACGTCCAGGCCGTGTGCCGCCGCGATTCCCTTCAGCAGCCGCGGCACGGCGTCCATCATTTTCTGCCGGGCTTCCTCGGAGAAGGTCCTGATGGTGGCCTCGATGCGTGCGGTTTCCGGGATGATGTTGCGCTTCGTGCCGGCCTGGAGGACCCCCACGGAGAGGACTACGGGGTCGAACATGTTGAACTGGCGGGTGATCATGACCTGGAGGGCGGTGACCATCTCGGCGGCCGCCGTGACGGGGTCCTTGGCCGAGTGCGGGGCCGACCCGTGGCCGCCGGCGCCGAGCACGGTGACCACCAGGCCGTCGGAGGAACTCAGCATGACGCCGGGCTTGGTGCAGAACGTGCCGTACGGTTCCAGGGCGGAAAACACGTGCATGCCGTAGGCGGCGTCCACACGCCGGCCGGCGGCATCCAGCACGCCTTCGCGGATCATGTGGCTCGCGCCGTCGAAGCCTTCCTCGCCGGGCTGGAACATCAGGACGACGTCGCCGGCCAGCTGGTGCCGGCGTTCGGCCAGGAGGGTGGCGGCCCCTGCCAGCATGGAGGTGTGCAGGTCGTGGCCGCAGGCGTGCATGGCGCCGTCGATCCTGGACGTATAGTCCACGCCCGTCTTCTCCTGCACCGGCAGGCCGTCCATGTCAGCGCGCAGCAGCACCGCCGGGCGCGAGCCCCCTTCGGTCCCGGGCCCCTGGCCCCGCAGTACTGCGGTGACCGACGTCGTCTCCTGGCCCAGGGCGATCTCGTAGGGAAGCCCGTCCAGGGCCTTGAGCACCTTTTCCTGGGTGCGGGGCAGCGCCAGGCCGATCTCGGGTTCCCGGTGCAGTTCATGGCGGAGCCGGGCAAGGTCCGTCTGCATTTCCCGGGCATCTGCGGTGATCGGCACGTGTTCTCCTTGTTTGTCGGTTGTCGTTTGTCGTTTGTCGAACATCGCCTGGTTGGCGACTGGCTTGTTTTTCGAAGTTCCTTGGTTCACGTCCGGCGGGGACGTCCTGCGTCTATTCTCAAGTGACACAGTTCACACCCGCCCGAAGGCCAGAAAAAATGCACGAATAGACTGTTGCCGCAGGTTTCGTGCATGGATGAAGGGAAGAATGATGGAACTCAGCGAGGACGATCTCGCGCTGATCAACGTCCTGCAGATTGCCCCGCGGCTGAGCTGGGCGGATGCGGCGCAGGTGCTGGGCGTGCACGCCACCACCCTGGCCGCCCGGTGGGAGCGGCTGTTGGACTCTGGCGTGTCCTGGATCACCGCTCACCTGATCGGTGACCCCCAGCAAATGTGCCTGGCATTCGTCGCTGTGGACTGCGAAATGCACCGGCGCGAGGAAGTCACCGCCAGGCTCGCCGAGATGCCGGAAATCGTCACGGTGGAGGAGGCAGCCAGCCACCGGGACCTCATGCTGACCGTCATTACGCCCTCCCTGGACGATTTCAGCCTGAAAGTCATCTCGCGGCTGAAGGAGATTGACGGCCTCCTCAAATATCAGACCGCCCTGTGCACCAGGCTGCACGCGAGCGGCGGCTCCTGGCGGCTGAACGTGTTGAGCCGCGCGCAGCAGGCCGCCGTGCGGGCGTTGGCCGGCCCCGAGGCCACCGGGGTTGCCCAGGCTGCCGCCCGGGAAGCGCTGCCGGAAAGCCACCTGGCGCTCCTGCCGTTCCTGGCCAGGGACGGGCGGGCCACGGCGGCAGACATCGCCCGCGGCCTGGGCAGGCACCCGGCCACCGTCCAGCGCCAGCTCAACCGTGTGCTCGCCAGCGGCATCCTGTCATTCCGGTGCGAGGTGGCCCAGAAACTCTCCGCTTTCCCCGTGACCTGCCAATGGTTCGTCAACGTCCCGGCCGGGCGGCACGAGGCAGCCGCCGCGGAGCTGAGGACCATGCGGAACGTCCGGCTCAGCGCCTCCACCACGGGGCCAACGAATTTCGTGATCATCATGTGGCTGCAGTCCCTGGCGGACGTCATGAACATCGAGGTGGCGCTGCAGCAAAAAGTGCCCGGGATCGAGCTCGTGGAAAGCGTCGTCATGCTGAGCACCGTCAAGCGTGTGGGCTGGATGCTGAACCCGGACTCCAGGGCCAGTGGCGCCGTCGTGGTTCCTGCCCAGGGGTTCGACGAGGCGGACTGACGGCGGCGGACCGGCAGCTGATAAGCCGAACGGCCAGCTGATAAGCCCACAGGAGGGCGGGCTGCGGGGGTCCGGTTGTAAGCTGTGGCACGTGCCCCAGACCGACCCGCCCCCTCACCAGGAGTCCCGTCCGAAAGCCGTCCCGGAATCGGCCGGCATCTTCCACCGCAGCTACCTGTTGGTGACCCTCGGCGCCTGCGCACTGGTGTTCCTGGCGGCCTTCGAGTCGCTGGCGGTGACCACCATCATGCCGCTCGTCAGCCGGGAACTGGATGGGGCGGGACTCTACGCCTTGGCCTTCGCCGGGCCGCTCGCCACCGGGGTGATCGGGATGGTGGCCGCGGGCAGCTGGTCGGACCGCAAGGGGCCGGTGGCGCCGCTCCTGGCCGCAGTGGGCATGTTCGTGCTCGGCCTGCTCATCGCTGGGACCGCCGGAACCATGCCGGTCCTCGTGTCCGGACGGCTGGTGCAGGGACTCGGCGGGGGCGGGCTTACCGTGGCCCTGTACGTGGTGATTGCCCGGGTCTACCCGCCGGTCCTGCATCCGAAAATTTTCGCCGCCTTCTCCGCGGCCTGGGTCATCCCGTCCCTCGTGGGACCGTTCGCGGCCGGCGCCGTGGCCCAACTGGCCGGCTGGCAGTGGGTCTTTCTCGGCGTGGTCGGGCTCGTGGTGCCGGCCCTGCTCCTGACGGCCCCGGCTCTGCGCGGCCTGAACGGCAGCACGGGCGGCGCCGACGGAGATTCCCCGGCCGCTGAGCCAGGGTCCCGCGGCCGTCCGCCGGGAGGCCTTGTCAAGTTGGCGCTGGCGGCACTGGCGGCGCTCGCCGTGCTGGGCCTGAACCTGTCCGCAGCGGTACCGGTCGCCGGCGGGGTGCTGGCGGCGGCCGCCGTCGCCGTCGCGCTCCTGGCCGTCCGTCCCCTCATGCCGCGCGGAACGCTGACCGCCCGGCGCGGCCTGCCGAGCGTGATCCTTACCCGCGGCCTGGCATCCGCGGCGTTTTTCGGCGCCGAGGTCTACCTGCCGTACCTGCTCGTGGAACGCTACGCCTTCGCCCCGACATTTGCTGGCCTCACGCTCACCGGCGGCGCCATCGCCTGGGCGGCGGCATCGGCCATCCAGGGCAGGCTGGGGACCCGGCTGGAGCACCGGAGGGCGGTGCGGATTGGATCGGCCATGGTCCTTGGCGCCGTCGTCCTGGCCTTCGTGACCACGGTACTGGCCTGGCCGGCCGCGGTCGCGATCGCGGGATGGATCTTCGCGGGGGGCGGCATGGGCCTGATGTATCCGCGGCTGAGCGTCATGACCCTGGCGCTCTCCACCAAGGACACCGAGGGTTTCAACAGTTCGGCGATGTCCATTTCGGATTCCCTCGGCGGTGCCCTGGCCCTCGCCGGCACCGGGATCGTGTTCGCAGCGTTCGCGACGGCGGCGCCGTCGGCGTCGTTTGCCGGGGTGTTCGCGCTGACGGCGGTGATCGGGATCGCCGCCGTGGCCGTCGCGCCGCGCGTCGCCGTCGTCCCGGCCGCCGTCACCAAACGCTCGTAGCGGCAACCACTAGAACGGGCACAGCACCTTGATGCGCCCTGCACCATAAAAAGCGCTGCACCATAACAAGCACTGCACAGGAGCCCCGGCCGGATGATCCGGCCGGGGCTCCTGTGCGTCAGCGCTCCTTTGTTTCAGCGCTCCGTTGTTTCCGCGCGGGGATCAGGCAGACGCGCGGGCTCCCTCCTGCGAGCGGACGGCCTTCCATTCCACAATCCGGGCCTGCTGCAGCGGGGACGTGCGGTTGAAGTGCCAGGCCGCGCCCAGCAACAGGAACCACACGGGCGCCACGAAGAGTGCCAGCCGGGTGTCGTCGGCCTGCCCCAGGGCCACCAGCATGAACACGAAGAAGGCGAGCACGACGTACGGCATGAAGGCGGAGCCGGGCATCTTGAAGGACGACGCCTCGTGCAGGGCCGGCCGGCGGCGGCGGAAGACGATGTAGCTGACCAGGATCATGGACCACACAAACATGGTCAGCACGGACGCCACGGAAGTGACCACCGTGAACGCGCCGATCACGGAGTCGCCGGAGTAGAGCAGGACCAGGCCGGCCAGCAGGAAGATGCAGGAGAACAGCAGCGCGTTCTGCGGTACTTTGCGGACGCTGAGCTTTCCGAACGCTTTGGGCGCGTTCCCGTCCTGGGCGAGGCCGTAGACCATCCGGGAGGTTGAGTAGATTCCGGAATTGGCGCTGGAGGCGGCGGAGGTCAGGACCACAAGGTTAATGACCACCGCGGCGATCCCCAGCCCGGCGAGGGTGAACATGCCGATGAACGGGCTGCTGGCGGGGTCGATGGTGCGCCACGGATTGACGGCCATGATGACCACCAGGGCGCCCACGTAGAAGAGGAGGACGCGGACCGGGATGGAGTTGATGGCGCGCGGCAGGTTCTTTTCCGGGTCCTTGGTTTCGGCGGCGGCGGTGCCCACCAGTTCGATTCCGGCGAAAGCGAAGATGGCGATCTGGAAGCCGAGGACGAAGCCGAACATGCCGTGCGGGAACATGCCGCCGTCGTTCCACATGTTGGCGAGGTTGGCTTCCGCGCCGTTCGGGGACGTGAAGTGGGTGGCGATCATGACCGCGCCGGTGACGATCAGGGCCACGATGGCGACCACCTTGATGATGGCAAACCAGAACTCCGCTTCACCGAATGCCTTCACGGTGGGGAGGTTCAGGAGGATCAAGACCACGGGCGTGAGCAGCGCAGGGATCCACAGGGGCGTGCCGGGAGCGAGCTTGTCCACGTAGCCGGAAATGGCGACGATGTCCGCCACCCCGGTGACCACCCAGAAGAACCAGTAGGACCATCCGGTGAAGAAGCCGGCCCACGGCCCCAGCAGGTCACCGGCGAAGTCGCTGAAGGACTTGTAGTTCAGGTTGGAGAGCAGGATCTCGCCCATGGCACGCATCACGAAGAACAGCATGAAGCCGATGATCATGTAGACGAAGATGACGGAGGGCCCGGCGAGCGAGATGGTCTTCCCGGACCCCATGAACAGGCCGGTGCCAATCGCGCCGCCGATGGCGAGCAGCTGGATGTGGCGGTTGCCGAGGGCCCGTGCGAGGTGCGGCTCGCGGTCCCCGGAGTCACCGCTGGCGGAGGCGGCAGTTCCAGTTTGGGCAATGTCAGATTCTGCAGTGGCCGGAGCGGCCGTGGTGGTGCGTTCAGACATGAGGCTTCTTCCTTGTCACAGGCGGTCGCCGGCGGGGGTTCCACAGTGCGGGCCGCACGGATCCGTCAGAGTGTGACGGAGGTAACAGTTTTGGCGGGTAGATCAAGGTTAGGGCCGGTATTTCGTGGTCCCTGTTGTCGGAGCGGTCCGCGTATGTGGTCCGGCTGGTCGGTGGGGTGCCGCCGCGCTCCCGGCGGGACGAGGCTCCCGGAAGGCGCGGGAACCGGCAATCTTCGCGGACTCTGGGGGAGGACGCGACGTCGGCACAGTCGCCCGGTGCGGGCGCTGGCACCGCTTTTCCGTGGATCGCCCGCCCGCAGGCAGGCTCGACAACTGTCGACCATCTTAGCTTCAGTTGTCGTCCGCTGTCTTTTGTCACATTTTTTCGCGGCAGCGGCCGCGGAGGGCCGCCGCTAGCTTTCCGCAGCGTTGGCCGGCTCGGGCCGGCCCTGCACAACAGAATGGCCCCGCCTTGGGCGGGGCCATTCCTTGCAGAGCTCAGCTGCGGCGCAGCCCAGTTGGGCAGTCCAGTTGCGCCCGCTACTCCTTGGCGAAGCCGTCCTTAACCTTCAGCGGCCCTGATGGCTCCGATGTCGGCGGCGTCCTTGACGCGGTCGCGGGCCTCCGACAGCTTGGGCCGGGCCTGCTCATGTTGGCCATCGCGCTTGAGGTCCTCATTGCCAGTCACCGTGCCGGTACCTTCTGTGGCTGCACCGATATGGTGGATGACCGTGAGTTTGGCCTTGCCGTCGAATCCCATGATGTTCCCTTCCCCTGATTGCTAGGTCATGCGGTGTTGCTGTAGGTCCACAGGGCGGCCAACGGGCGCGGTCAGTTCCAGCCACATTGGGGATTCGGAACAGAACCCGAAGTGGATGGCCCGGCAGTGTATCGATTTCGGGGGTGGGTCAGCGACGGCGTCCGTGATCCCGGGGATGCTCCCTCGACCGATTGCCCGACAGGCCGTTGGGCCGTCTACTGGGCGGCCAGGCGCGTGGCCCGCAGCACGGCATCCGTGAGGGACACTGCCTCGCCGTCGGGCCCGACGGCGCTGCGACGCCGGCTGTCCAGGACCTCGGCACGCCACAGCGGCTCCTCGATCCGGAGTTCCCGGGCAAGGTCCTCGGCGGTGAAGAACTTCTCCGGAGTATGGTGCGCGCCCCACGGAGGCAGCCCGTCGGGGTGATGGCCGACGATCAGCAGCGTCCCGCCGGTCCGCACCGCGGCCGCGGCGAGCTGCAAAGCCTGCTGCCACGGCATCTGGGTGGAATGCAGGAACTGGGCCGTGACGAGGTCGAACAACCGGTCCGGGACCCAGGTGGCAAGATCCTGCTGCACCCACTCGATGGCGGCGTCCTGGCCCCGTTCCCGGGCGTGGGCGGCCGCACGCTCCAGGGCGACGGCGGAAACGTCCAGGCCCGTCACGCTCCAACCGCGGGCAGCAAGCCACATCGCGTCCGCGCCCTCGCCGCACCCCAGGTCCAGAGCCTCGCCGGCAGGAAGGTCCGCCACCTCGGCAACGAGTTGCGGATTCGGCTCCCCGCTCCACATCCTGGACCGGCTGCTGTACTTTTCATCCCACATCCGGGCTGCGGAACCGGGCGCCGCATCCTCGACGGCCGCATGTTCGGCTGTGTCATGCTCGTCGGCGTCATGCTCGTGGCTGTGGCTGCGTTTTGTCATGGTTCCCCTCATCACGGCGGTTCGCCGGGTTTCGCTGTTTGTTTTCAGGCACGACGGCGGTGACGAACCCTCCCGGCGCGGACCGCCGTCGGGTCTCCTTGCCGAAATTCCTGTGCTCCTCAAGCACCAGTCCGAAGCCCCCAACAAAGTCCGCGGCGCTTTTCCTGGCCGGGGGAGTGTTGTCGATCCCAAAGGTCAGGGGCTCGCCGACGAATCTCGCGGTAGCCCGCGCATACCGCATGTAGGGCGATCCCGAGGTGATCGTTTCCCTCGAAAAGTAGTCGAAGGCCACGATGCTGCCCGGGGCGGTGCCGGCGATCCTGCGCAGCGTCGCCTCGACGGAGGCGCGGTCCAGGTACATGGTCACCGCTTCCCAGAGGAACAGTGCGGGCCGGTTCGGGTCGAAACCGGCAGCGAGCAGCTTCTCCATCCAGTCCTCGGTCTCGAAATCGGCGGGTACGTACGTGGCCAGGCGCGTGGAGAGGCCCGCCTTTTCGAGCATCGCGAGTTTGAAAGCCTGGGTCCGGGGCAGATCGAGTTCAAAGCAGCGCACCCGGTCCCCGGGCGCCAGCCGGAACGCCCGGGTGTCGAATCCCGCTCCGAGGATTACGAGCTGGTCGATGCCGCCGCGATGCCTTTGAACGGCCGCGTCATAGAGGCTGGTCCGTGCTGTCGGCTGGTGGCGCATCGGTGCCCGCCCCGGGTACGGATAGCGGTAGAGCCTGGGCACGTAGCCCGTGATCAGGTGGGCGGCGAGCGTGGGGGCGGTCTCCATCTGGATGCCAGTCGCGGACACGTTCGGCAGAACGGCCATGAGCCGGGCCGCGGGGACGTCCGGCCGTGTCCCCAGACGGTGCTGCATCCAGCGCGTGTAGAGGGATGCGAGCAGCGTGGCCGACGTGCCGGTGCGCCGGCTGTAGGCAAGCATCCCGGGGACGGATGTGATGTAGCCGGCCGCACTCAAGGGAAACAACGCCAGCTGGATGACCCGAAACAGGCCAGCGGAGACTATTCGCGGCATTGCGTGCGACTCCCCTCACGGCCCGCCCGTCGCGCGGCCCTTCCCGCCCACCATGGTCCTCCCGGACGTAACGGCGGTCAATAGACCGTCCGGGCTTCCGTCCGGGCGCCGCGCAGGCGGACGGACACGTGGAAATCACGCTCCGGAAACCATTCTGAAACTTGCGTCATGAATGCTGGGCACAAGACATTGAACGCTGGGGAAGGGCAATGACCATGGACGTTGACGAAGCACGGCAGATCCGCAGCTCGGCCGAGTTGAACGTGGGGGACGAGATCGAGGCGTGGCACAACGGGAAGCTCTTCCACCGGGGCCCGGTGACCCAGACCGTCACAGGCGTGGACCTGTTCTGGATCCTGGATGCCCGGACGGGGACCCGCCGCCTCATCGACGCCGAGGCGCTCGTGATCCTGCGGCCGGCTGGCCCGGGACCGGCCAAAACGCCGTCACGGGCGGCCGTCAACACATCCGCTCATGCACCGGCCCAGTCGTCCCACATGCCGCTGTTCCAAGCCCCCAGCATGGCGGGCTAGGGGCCGGGCCGGCCGTCACGGATACGGGGCCCGGGCATCCTGGGTGGTAGACTACTAAAACTTGATGTGCAGTGATGCCCACTTTTGATTTGGTTGACCGGCTTCGGTCCATCAGCCGGATTCCTTCGGGAATCCGCACGCAGGCAGTGGGATTTTTTCATGTGAGAGGCACATCCTGCGTCGATGAACGCGTTCCATTTGGTCCCGGCGGCCGCTTGCTGAAGTTTGGCAGCAGCCCGGTTGATCACCTGACTTTTCTTCGGCGAACCCTTGAGCCAACCGGCATCGGGGGCCGATATCCGCACGGATACCGCCTGAAAGACTTTGAAACACATGACTACATTTGCTGCCCTCGGCACGCCCAAAGCACTTGCCGACACCCTGACCGCACAGGGGATCGTGGAGCCCTTCCCGATCCAGGTCAAGACCCTTCCCGACACCCTGTCCGGACGCGACGTCCTGGGCCGCGGCCGCACCGGCTCCGGCAAGACCATCGCATTCGCCATCCCGCTGGTGGCACGACTCGCAGAGCGCGAAGCCAAGCACTTCCGCAAGCCCGGCCGCCCGATGGGCCTGGTCCTGGCGCCCACCCGCGAGCTGGCCACGCAGATCAACGCGACCATCGAGCCGATGGCCAAGGCCATGGGCCTGACCACCACCGTGATCTACGGCGGCATCTCCCAGGCCCGCCAGGAAAAGGCCCTGCGCGCCGGCGTCGACATCGTCATCGCCTGCCCGGGCCGCCTGGAGGACCTGATCCGCCAGCGCATCCTGACCCTCGAAGCAGTCGAGATCACCGTCCTGGACGAGGCCGACCACATGGCCGACCTTGGCTTCCTCCCGGTGGTCAAGAAGCTCATGGACATGACCCCCACCCAGGGCCAGCGCCTGCTGTTCTCCGCCACCCTGGACAACGGCGTGGACAAGATCGTCCAGCGCTACCTGTCCAACCCGCTGACCCACTCCGTGGACGACCCGCAGGCCGCGGTGACCACCATGGAACACCACGTGCTGGTGGTCAACGACCAGACCGTCAAGAAGCAGCTGATCGTCGAGCTCGCCTCCGGCGCCGGCCGCCGCGTACTCTTCATGCGCACCAAGCACCACGCCCGCAAGCTGGCCAAGACCCTGACCGACGCCGGCATCCCCGCCGTCGATCTGCACGGCAACCTCTCGCAGAACGCCCGTGACCGCAACCTGGCCGAGTTCTCCTCCGGCGATGTCCGCGTCCTGGTGGCCACCGACGTCGCGGCCCGCGGCGTCCACGTCGACGACGTCGAACTGGTCATCCACGTGGATCCGCCCACGGAGCACAAGGCGTACCTGCACCGCTCAGGCCGTACGGCCCGCGCCGGTTCCGACGGAACCGTGGTCACGCTGACCCTGCCCGAGCAGCAGTCCGACGTCAAGAAGCTGATGAAGGCTGCCGGCGTCGAGGTCAACTTCGAGCGCGTCACCGCCAACTCCCCGCTGGTTGCTGAACTGGTCGGCGAAATGGCCGACAAGATCGATCCGCGCACCCGCGCCGCGCTGCTGGCCGCCAAGGCCGCACAGCACGGCGGCGGTAGCTCCACCGGTGCCAACGCCGAGCGCAAGCGCGCCCGCCGCACCACGCAGGCTGCACCCACTGCGGGTGGCCGTGGTGGCCGTGGCGGACGCGGACGCGTCGGAGCCGAGGCTCCCCGCACCGATCTGCCGCGCGCCGAGCGCCGCGCTGTAGCCTATGAAGGCCAGGCTGCTGCCCGCAACGCTGCTGAGCGCGTTGCGGAGAAGAACGAGGACCGCGCGGAGGCCGAGCGCGCCGAGCGCCGGAATGCGCGTGGCCGCGGCCGCACCACCGCCTACGCGCACCACAACGATGTTCCGGCAGCCGGCGGTCGTGCCGCGGCCGGCCGTGGTTCGGACGGACGCGCCGCCGAGGGACGCAGCGACGCCCGGGGCGCTTCGGCTCCCCGCAGCGGAGCACCCCGCACAGGTGGCGCTCCCCGCTCCGGTGGCGCACCCCGCATCGGCGCTTCGACCGGCGGCCAGCGCAGCGGACGCCCGGCAACCGGCCAGCGTGCAGCTGCCGGCGCCAAGTCCGCTGGCAGCAAATCCGGTGGCAGCGCTGCTGTTTGGTCATCCAACACAGGTGGCACCTCGGGCGGATCCTACGCCGGCGGCGGCAATGGCCGTTCCGGCGAAGGACGTCCGGCCCGCGGCTCCGGCCCCCGCCGCGCGTCGGCTCCGGCCTCGAACGAACGCCGCAGCCGCTAATCCCCAACCGCTCCCTAACCTCGCAAGCTCGGTCAGGGAACCCGGCGGTCGTGGCCCCAGCTAACCACCATCGAGTGCTCCGTAACTGCCGTTTAAAGGGTTCATAACGGCAGTTCTGGAGCACTCGATGAGGTTTCAGGCCCTACCAGCCGCGGGCGCGCCACTCTTCCAGGTGCGGCCGTTCCGCGCCGAGGGTGGTGGGCTGGCCGTGTCCCGGGTGCACCACGGTGTCATCCGGATATACATCGAACAGCCGCTCGCTCACATCGGTGATCAGCTGGGCAAAGCGCGCCGGATCCTTCTGTGTGTTGCCTACCCCGCCGGGGAACAGCGAGTCGCCGGAAAAGATGTGGGCCGGGCCCTCGGGGTCCTGGTACACGAGGGCGATCGAACCCGGTGTGTGGCCGCGCAGATGTACAGCCGTCACGTCGAAGCCGTCGAAGTTGCCGACGTCCCCGTGATCCAGCAGTACATCCACCGGCACCGGCAGCTCCGGGGCATCCTCTGTCCCGGCCGCCGTTTTCACACCGGTGGCTTCCACCAGGCCCGGCAGCGCCCGGACATGGTCCCAGTGCTGGTGGGTGGTGGCAACCAGCGCCAGCTTCGGCGTCGCGGAAGTATCCGCGGCGGCGTCCGCGAGCAGCCCTTGGATGGCGGCCAGATCATCGGCCGCATCGATCAGGAGCTGCGCGCCGGAGGCCCTGGCCGTGAGCAGGTAAACATTGTTGTCCATCTCGCCGACCGAAATCCGGCGGATGGTGATGTCACGTAAAGAGTGAATGAGCGAGTCCATGGGCATCAGTCTACGGAGCCGCTATTCACGGCCCTGGGACACCCAGTTGGGGTCCGCGGCGCGGGAACCGACGACGGCGTCCGCGGCGGACTCGAGCGTCCTCAGTTGCGCTGCGGTGAAGTCGAGGGCCAGGGCGCCCAGGTTTTCGTCGATCCGGTCCGCCTTGCGGGTGCCGGGAATGGGGACCACGGGCAGTCCCAGCTGGCGGCCCCGCGCAAGCAGCCAGGCCAGCGCCACCTGGGCAGGAGTTGCAGCCTGCCCGGCAACGCTCAGTTCCGCAGCGACCGCCTGCACGGCCGCCACCACGCCCTGGTTGGCGCTGGCAGCATCCGCGGCGAAACGCGGGATGTTGCGGCGGAAGTCGTTGCTGCCCAGCGTCGAGGCGTCCACGGTGCCGGTGAGGAATCCCCGGCCCAGCGGCGAATACGGCACAAATCCCACCCCGAGTTCGGCGGCGGCGGGCACCACGTTGCGTTCCACGTCGCGGCTCCAGATGGACCATTCGCTCTGGACCGCGGCGATCGGGTGGACGCGGCTGGCGTCGCGCAGCTCCTCGGCCGTCACCTCTGACAGGCCCAGATGCCGCACCTTGCCGGCCTGTACCAGCCCCGCCATGGCCTCCACGGTTTCCACTATCGGAACGCGGAGGTCACGGCGGTGCAGGTAGTACAGGTCAATGGTGTCGGTGCCCAGCCGTTGCAGGCTGCGGTCCACGGCCTGCCGCACGTAGGCGGCGTCGCCGCGGATGTCCGTGTAGCCGGCCGACGGTGTGCCCACGAGGCCGAACTTGGTGGCCAGCTGGACTTCGCCGCGGCGTTCCTTGAGCAGCCGCGCGATCAGCTCCTCGTTGCTGCCGCCGCCGTAAATGTCCGCCGTGTCGATGAAGCTGACGCCGGCGTCCACCGCGTGATGCAGGGTCCGCAGGGCCTCGGCCGGGTCCACCTCGCCGTAGACGGGGGTCAGGGCCATGCCGCCGAACCCCAGGGGGCTGACCATAAGGCCGTCGCCGAGCCGGACTGTTGCTGCCGTCATCTTGGTCTCCATTCGCGCACTGAATAGTTCCGTAGGACTTCCGTCCCTGCCAAGAACCCCAGGATGCGCGCGGCTATTCCGGCCCCTGTTATCGGCCGGGCAGACGATTCTCCCCACCTTTGACTGTTGCGCGGCCGGCACGACGGCGCGCCGCAGGGGACACGCCGTCGTACTGCCCTAAACGTGGGGAATTTCCGCGGGGGAGGCCGGCTGGACAGCGCTTTGTGCCGGTTCCTTTGCCGGCAGGAGCTTCAGGCCCGCCGCGCAGCCGACGATCCCGGCGATGAACAGCAGCTTGAGCGGACTGGCCGGTTCGACGCCGGTGGCCATCGCCCAGACGACCGTCAGTGCGGCGCCGATCCCCACCCAGATGGCGTAGGCGGTGCCGAGCGGAATACGCTTCACGGCCAAGCCGAGCCCCACCATGCTGAGGGTGGCCGTCACGGCGAACACGAGGGTCGGCAACGGGCGGGAGAACCCGTCGGACAGGCCCAGTGCCGTGGCCCAGACTGCCTCCAGCACAGCGGAAGCGAGCAGGATCATCCATGACATTGCAGCTGGTTTCACCATGGTCACGCCACCAGCTTCAGACCGGCGACGCTCGCGGCAATCCCGCCAAGAAGCAAGATCCGTGCCGCGGTCGGGCGCTCAACTTTGGCGGCTATCGCGTAGCCGGACGTCAGGACGACGCCGACCCCCACCCACACGGCGTAGGCCGTTCCGGTTGGGATGGACTGCATGGCGACGGCGAGCCCGCCGGTGCTGGCGAGGACGGAAACGAGGAAGACGAGGGCCGGGACAAGCCGGCGGCGGCCCCTGGCCTGGGCGGTCCGGTGCAGGGCGGCGGCCCAAACGGCCTCCAGCGCCCCGGAAAGAATGAGTATTAGCCACGACATGACAGCTCCTGTGGCCAGTCTTGTCGCGTGCCGGGTACTGAACCGTCGTCCGGAGGCCTGGAAGAGGGCCTTGGCCTCCAAGTTTAGCAAATCGGCATCAGAGCCCGACGGCGTCGCTGCAGAGAGTGAACGTGCGCCCCACGGGGTACTGCGCGCACGGCTCGTTCGGCGCGGTCAGGTCGCCGGCGTCGATATCGGACGCCGCCGACACGATGGCCCGGCCGTCGGCATTGGCCAGTGTGGCCCGGCCGCCGATCCGCCGCAGCGCCGCCATGGCTCCGCGTTCCAGGCGCTGAACTGTCACGTCGATGCCCACGATTCCCGCGACCGGGCCGTCCGGGCGGGTAAACACCGGGTGCGTGAAGGTCAGGACGTACTCGTCGGTGCAGAGGAAATCCACGTAGGGCCCGGTGACGTGGGCCCGTCCTGTTTCCACGGGGATCCGGAACCATTCGGCCTTGACGTAGCGGCTGATGGAGTTGGGACTGAAGTTGGCCAGCGCGTCGACGTGCTCCAGATCCGGGCCCTGCCACCAGGCGATATAGCTGCGCTCGGGCCCGAGCAGCCCGGCGTTGGCGATGAACCCCGCTCCGGCCGCGTAGCCGCCGGGCAGCTGCACCAGTTCCTCGACCACCGGACGGATGAGCTTGTCCACGGCCGTGCCGGTGACTTTGCCGGACATGGCGGCCAGGGCGGCCCCGGTGTCAGCGGCCCATTCCGTCAGGCGGTGCTCGATGCCGGCGATGGTGGCGTCGAGTTCGGCTGCGGCCAGCTGGGCCGCCTTCCCAACATCGCCGGGTTCGGCCGGCGCTGCCATGGACGCTGTGGTGGGGCCTGCGGTGGAGGTGGTTTCGGACATCGGTGCTGCCTTAGCTCGAAGGTGCCGGACATTTGCGGTCAAAAGTTGGCCACGATCGTGGCTCCGGGATGCGGGTGCGGTCAATAGCTTTTGGCCTGTTCGGTCAGCAGCCAGTCGGTGGTGGCGGAGATGAGGGCCTTGACCCCCGTTTCGGCGGCCCCGGGATCGTGGGTCTCGATGGCGGCTGCCACGTCACCGAGGATCACGGCGGTGCGTCCGCGGTAGCCGGTGTCGGCGCAGGGCAGCAGGGTGAGGGTGCCGAGATCTGCCTGCAGCCGGATGAGCTCCCGGGCAAGCCGGGCCGAGCGGGCGATGGCCGCGACTTCCAGCAGGAACTCCGAGAGGGCCAGACGCCAGCTCAGCGGGTCATCGTCCGCTGCGGGGATGAACGAGCGCAGCGTGGCGATGTCGGCGGCGTCGGAGCGGCGGGCCGCCACGCCCGCGCAGGCCGCGGCGATCGCCTGGTAATGCAGCGCGAGGTCCCTGATCTGCAGCCGGCTCAGCTCATGCAGTTGCGCCAGGGCCCGTTCCCGGGAGGGCAGCACGTCGTCGGCGATGAAGCTTCCGCCGCTGCGGCCGCGCGCGGTCCGGATGATTCCTGAGGCACGCAGCTGGGAGAGTGCCTCCCGTGCCGTTACCGCGGACACTCCGAGGGCCGCGGCCAGCTCGGTTTCGTTCGGCAGCCGCTGGCCGCTGGTGAGCAGCCCGGTCTCCACGGCCTGTTCGATCCGGCCGCACACTTCATCGACAAGCCCGCGTGATTTGATCGGCGTGAACACCGCCGCCAGGCTCCGGGAGGCGCCCGTGGGCGACAACACCATTCGGGCCTCCCTTCCCTCCGGCGGTATCCGCCCTGCCCCGGCCGTGCATCCGTGCGGCTTCCGCGGTGTCGCCGCGCGCCGCCCGGGCTGATGACATCCTAATCCGGGCTTTGCCGGAGGGTCTATACACAAAACCTATGGAGTAATAGCATTTGGCCCAGCAGCCCAGTGTGGACTGGAGCACATTCGGCTGCGTGGTTCCTGTGGACGATCCGGCAACGGAGTAAGGCGCACCCCATGACCGAAACACTGGCCGCCGGCACCTCGACCGGAAACGAAGAGGTTCCGGCGATCCGTCTGCGTAAGCTCACCAAGGTCTTCGGGGACACCGTCGCGGTAAATGGCGTGGACCTGGACATCCGCCACGGGGAATTCTTCTCCATGCTTGGCCCGTCAGGCTCCGGCAAGACGACGGTCCTGCGCCTGATCGCCGGCTTCGAGCTGCCGACGTCCGGAACTATCGAACTCGAGGGCAAGGACGTCACGGCCATGGCGCCCTTCCAGCGGGACGTCAACACCGTATTTCAGGACTACGCGCTGTTCCCGCACATGTCCCTGGTGGACAACGTCGCCTATGGGCTGCGGGTGCGCGGCATGCACGGGAACCGGCGGCGGGAGCGGGCCAGGGAAGCCTTGGACCGCGTCCAGCTCGGGAAGTTCCTCGGCCGCAAACCCGCCCAGCTCTCCGGCGGCCAGCGGCAGCGCGTTGCCCTGGCCCGGGCGCTGGTGGTCGAGCCCAAGGTCCTCCTCCTGGACGAGCCGCTCGGTGCCCTGGACCTCAAGCTCCGGCAGCAGATGCAGGTCGAACTCAAGGAATTGCAGCGCTCGCTGGGTATCACCTTCATCTTCGTCACCCACGACCAGGAGGAGGCCCTGACCATGAGCGACAGGATCGGTGTGTTCAACAACGGCGGCATCGAACAGATCGGCACCGCGCACGAAATTTACGAGCGCCCGGGCGGCATCTTCGTGGCCAACTTCGTCGGCACCTCCAACATTTTCGACGCCGGCCAGGCCCAGGCCATCTATGGCCGGCCGGAGCCGCTGTGCATCCGTCCCGAGCGGCTGCGCGTCGCCTGGACCGGCGAACCGGAGCACCGTTCCGGCACCACCTCCCGGCCCGGGACAGTGACGTCGTTCGTATACGTCGGGCACGCCACCCAGGTGCGGGTGCAGCTCGACGGCGGACCTGCCGTCGTCGCGCTCGTTCCGGAAAAGCTGCCCGGCAGCGACACCGATCTGGTGAACGGGCCCGTCACAGTCAGCTGGGACGACGACGCCGTCGTTTGGCTTCCGGTCCCCGGCACTACCTGACGCCGGGCCATGCCGGGCGGGGTTGCCGTCCGTGCCGCGGCGCAGCGTTCCAGTCCAGAGTTTTTCTCCACAGCGAAAGGTACGGATCATGGCACCAGGAACTAAGGCCTCCCTCGTAGTCGGGGTGGTTGCAGCCGCAGCCCTCGCGCTGTCGGCCTGCGGAACCAGCGGTGGATCGGGTTCTGCACAGTCGGCGCAGCCGGTCAAGACCGAGATCGGCACCGGTGAAGGCCAGGTGTCCATCCTCGGATGGCCCGGCTACGTCGAGGATGGCAGCAACGACCCGGCCGTCGACTGGGTGCATCCGTTCGAACAGGAAACCCAGTGCAAGGTCAGCTTCAAGCCGTTCGGCACCTCGGACGAGGCCGTGACGCTCATGCGCACGGGGCAGTACGACGTTATCTCGGCCTCCGGGGATGCATCGCTGCGCCTGATCGCCGGCCAGGACGTGCAACCGGTCAACATGAGCCTGCTGAAGAACTACCCGGACATCTACCCGTTCCTGAAGGACAAAGCCTGGAACACCGTCAACGGCGTCAACTACGGAATGCCCCACGGCTGGGGCGCCAACCTGCTGATGTACTCCACGGACAAGGTCACCCCGGCGCCCGCCTCCTGGAGCGCGGTGTTTGACGACGCCGCCAAGAACACCGGCAAGGTCACGGCCTACGACTCGCCCATCTACATCGCCGATGCCGCCATGTACCTCATGGCCCATAAGCCGGACCTCGGCATCAAGAACCCCTATGCCCTCGACAAGGACCAGCTGACCGCGGCCGTTGACCTGCTCAAGCAGCAGCGCACGCACATCGGCGAGTACTGGAGCGACGTCGTCAAGGAGGTCCAGGCTTTTACGTCCGGGAGCACCGTGGTCGGCACCACCTGGCAGGTGGGGGCCAACATCGCGACGGCAGACGGCGCCAAGGTCGCAACCCTCGTCCCGGACGAGGGCGCCACCGGCTGGTCGGACACTTGGATGATCGGCTCCAAGACCAAGAACCCGAACTGCGCCTACAAGTGGCTCGACTACATCGCCAGCCCCAAGGCGAACGCCCAGGTGGCGGAGTACTTTGGCGAATCGCCAGCCAACGCGAAAGCCTGCGAGCTGACCAAGGATCCCAACCACTGCCAGACGTACCACTCAGGTGATGCGGCCTACGCCGACAAGATCTGGTTCTGGACCACACCGGTGGCCGAGTGCCTCGATGGCCGCAAGGACGTCAAGTGCACCGACTATTCGGAATGGACCAAGGCCTGGACGGAAATCAAGGGCTGATTCCGGCTCTGCCGCACCAAACCCGCAACAACGAGCCGGCCCCGGGGGCCGGCAGAGATTAAGGCGAGATGGCACTTCATACGCAACAGCTGCCGCCCGGGGCGCCCGGCGATGCCGGGGCCGTGCCGCGGGCGAAAACCAACGCCTTCTCGGCGTTGCTGCACCGCTCGCCCCGGCTGAGGCTGGCGGCCCTGCTCACCGCACCGGCGGGCTGGCTGGTGCTGGTGTACATCGCCGCTTTGGCGGCACTGCTTATCACCGCGTTCTGGACCGTGGACACCTTCACCGGGGAGGTGTCCACGGTCTGGACCACGGAAAACATCGTCACGGTCCTGACCGATCCGGTGTATCAGCGGATCACCCTGCGGACATTGTGGATCGCCGTGGCGGTCACCGTGATTGACATGATCCTGGCACTGCCCATCGCGTTCTTCATCGCCAAGGTCGCTCCCGCCCGCTGGGAGAAACTGCTCGTGGTGGCCGTGCTGATGCCGCTGTGGGCAAGCTACCTGGTCAAGGCCTACGCCTGGCGGAATGTTCTGTCCGAGGGTGGGTTGCTGGAGTGGCTGGGGGCCCCGATCGGACTGTCCTCGCCGGGTTACGGCGAAACCGCCGTCATCCTAACCCTGTCCTACATCTGGCTGCCGTACATGATCCTGCCGATCTACGCGGGCTTTGACCGGGTGCCCGACTCCCTGCTGGAGGCCTCCGGGGACCTGGGCGCGAAGCCGCTCACCACCATGCGCCTGGTCATGCTTCCGCTGCTGGTCCCCTCCATCATCGCGGGCACGATCTTCACGTTCTCCCTGTCCCTGGGCGACTACATCACTGCGCAGATCGTCGGCGGGACCACCCAGATGCTGGGCACCGTGATTTACGCCAACGTCGGAGCGGCCAACAACCTGCCGTTCGCCGCCGCGGTATCGCTGGTGCCGATCGCCATCATCATGTTCTACCTTTTCGTCGTCCGCCGCACCGGCGCCCTGAACAGCCTGTAGTGCGAGGAGCATCATGAGACTTTCCCGTAGCGCCAAGGTGGTCCTGGGCATTGTCACGGCGCTGGTGTTTTTGTTCATCTACACACCGCTGCTGCTGGTGGTGGTGAACTCGTTCAACGCGGACCGGACTTTCGGCTGGCCGCCCAAGGGCTTCACACTGGAATGGTGGGGCAAGGCCTTTGACTCGCCCGGCGTCAGGGACGCCGTCGTGTCCTCCCTGTGGGTGGCGGTCGTATCGACCATCATTTCGCTGGTGCTGGGGACGCTGCTGGCGATCTCATTGCAGCGCTACGAGTTCTTCGGCCGCGACGTCATCAACCTCCTGGTCATCCTGCCCATCGCGTTGCCAGGGGTTGTCACGGGCATCGCGCTGAACAACATGTTCACCACGATCCTGGGCGTCCCGCTGAGCCTGTGGACGGTGGTGATCGCCCACGCCACGTTCTGCATGGTGACGGTGTTCAATAACGCCATTGCACGGCTCCGCCGCACCAGCGCCGGCCTCGAGGAAGCCTCTGCCGACCTCGGCGCCGGTGTTTTCACCACGTTCGGCCTGGTGACTTTCCCCCAGCTCCGCTCCGCGCTTCTGGCCGGCGGCCTGCTGGCCTTCGCGCTGAGCTTCGACGAGATCATCGTTACCACGTTCACGATCGGGGCCGGCGAGACCACGCTGCCGATCTGGATCCTGCAGAACCTCTTCCGTCCGAACCAGGCGCCCGTGGTCAATGTCGTGGCGGTCGTGCTGATCGTGGTCTCGATCGTCCCGATCTGGCTCGCGCAGCGGCTGTCCGGGGACTCGGTGCGTGTCAGCGGCGCCCGGGTGTAGGCGGACAGCGCTATACGGTGCCGGGTTCCGCAGGGTCGATCGAGATGACAGCCAGGAATCCGCGGCCCAGGATTTCCGGCGTCGCGGTATCGGCGCCGACGACGGCGTCGTAACGGTTCAGCTCGACGCGCTCCGGCTCGGGGGCGGCGACGGCGGCCGGCCCGGTGGGAAGGCTGCCGGCAGTCCCGGGGCTGGCCGTCCCCTGCCCCTGCAGGAGGATGCCGAGTTGGCCCGCGAACACCGGATGGGCGCGCTTCTTGGACAGCTCGATGATGGAGGTGTAGCCCTTGAAGGCGCCGTTGCGGGTGATGACGTTCAGATCCCGGATGTCGCCGGTGGGCAGCGCCCCCGCCGAGTCCGCGTCGCCGGAGAACCGGAACGGCCGGTACTTCTCCAGCGGATGCTCGGCCCCGTCCACGCTCAGCAGCAGCAAGTCGCCGTCAACCACCGTCAGTACACGGTCCATTCCGGCGTAGGCGGAGAAGGGGCCCGCTTTGGAGACTTCGGCAATGCTGACGCGCCAGTCCCAGGCGTTGTCCTGCCCTGTATCTTGCGGAGCGGTCTGCGGGCCGGTCTGCATGGACGGGGTCCGTGGATGGCGCGCCACTTCGCGCGTCACCCCGCCGCCGTTGCGCCAGGGGTGGGCTTTGAGCTCGGCATAGCGGATGATCTCCATGGCCTCAGCCTATCGGCCCGTTTCCGGGGACGGCGCTCGCGCCGACGCCGCCGGCACGCCGGCGGGGACTGCGCACGCCCGTGTCGACGCAAAGTCGGCGGCTAGGGCCCGGCCTTGCTAACGTCGGAGGCAGGAAGCGCCCAGAAGGAGCCCGAATGTTTGTCAAAGTGTGCGGCCTGAGCACCCCCGATGCGGTCCGCGTCGCGGCAGGCGCCGGCGCGGACGCCGTCGGCTTCGTCCTGACCCACAGCCCCCGGGAGGTCACGCCGGAACAGGTCAGGAACCTCCTCGCCCACGTCCCGGACGGGGTGCCCGCGGTGGGGGTGTTCCGGCACGAACCGGCCGCCGACGCCGTCGCCGTCGCCCGTGAGGCGGGCCTGGCCTGGGTCCAGCTCCACGGGGACCGCTCACCCGCCGACGTCCGGACAGTGCACGACGCCGGGATGAAACTGATCAGGGCCGTCACCATGGCCGCCGCGCCTGAGGACTTCAGCGACTGGGGCGAGGAGCTGCTCCTGATCGACGCCGCCGTGCCAGGCTCAGGCGAGGCCTGGGACTACGGATCGGTCCGGGCCAAGGCCCTGACCGGACGCAAGTGGCTGCTCGCCGGCGGTCTCGATCCCGCCAACGTGGCCCGGGCAGCGGCGGAGGCCGGGGCGTGGGGTGTCGATGTGTCCTCCGGCGTCGAATCGGCGCGCGGCATCAAGGACTTGGCCAAGATCGGGGATTTCGTGCGGGCGGCCAAGGCGCCTGAATGAGGCTGGGCCGCCCGCGGACCATCTGAGGGGGGCTAGGAGCGTTTGATGATCACGTCATCGATGTATTCGTCGCCCTTTTGCCGGTTGTGCTCGGCCCCGAGCTGAACTTTGCTCAGGCTGCTTCCGAGCATTTGGACGCTCGAGCTGCTGTAGCGCTGCACGCCGTCGAACCATACCTGGATCGTTGACGAATTGCCGTTGGCGGTCACCCGCATGGACACATGGTGCCAGGCGCTCAGAGAGATGCTGCTGGAGATCAGCTTCGTGTAGACAAAGCTGCCACTCGGTGACGTGACCCGGAGCCACAACTGCCCGTTGCTGTTGTAGCGGTAGATGTCCGCGACACGGGTGGAACCGGAGAAGAAACGGAAGTACGGGACGTCATTGCCGGAAACGCCGGCAACAGTGATATTGAACCAGCCGTCTGCGTACGAGGTCTTGGTCCCCGAGGAAAACGAAGGGGAGGAGAGGTTTGCGAGCGAGCCGGAGTCCGTGGTCACGTGCAGCTTAACCGCATGTGTCCCGGTGTGGGGCCGCGAAGTGGACATCGTTGCGGTGCCGGTGCCGGACACCTTGGGGACAAGGCCGCAAAAGCCGCCCGCTTCAAAACTGGTGGCGAGCACGACGGTGCCCGGATAGGAGTTTGTCGGTGCCGGGCTGCAGGTAGCGGCGGTGGCAGCCTGGGCGGAACCGAAGACAAGGGAACCGGCTACGAGCATTCCGAGCGTCCCAACCATGCTGAGTGTTCTAAGTTTTCTCATTGAAAATACTTTCCGTGATTGGTTCGACTTGTTGGTGTCCGCCCGGCGCCGCGGCACCGGGCGGACGGTTTCTGTCATGCCAGCTGCGCCAAATGCACCAATTGCATGACCACCGCGACGCCGACTATGGCCAGCAGGGCTGCCGTGGTGATCACCACGGCGCGCGGGAGTGCCTTGTCCGGCTGCAACACGCGAAGCACATCGCAGCTCACGAGGGCCGTCATGGTGGCCAGCCCCGTCAGGAAGATGATCATTTCGCACGCACCAGGGCACGCTTTGGCCGCTTGAGCTCAATGCCCAGGAATACGAGGGTCAGGGCCGACAGGAGGCATACGGCCGCCGGCGGTGACCAGAGACGTGCGTAGATCATCGCCGTCGCCACGAGGGTGGACATCGCGAGGCTGAAGGCGATTGCGATGGCGATGCTGAGGGGAAGCGCGCCAGTGGCCTGGGCTGAGCGCGGGGGGTCGAAGCGGAGGAGCAACACCAGCGCCGTTCCAGGCCCGGCCAGCATCAGCAGGCCAATCACCGCCAGGCGCAGGCCCTCGGGGCCGACAAACGAGAGCGGTATGGCTGCTACGGCGACGGCTGCCGTCGCATAGCTCACGTAGCTGCGTTCAGTTGCCATTGCTAACTCCTTCGATGTGAAAAATCACGCCGCCTGCGTTTTCAAAAACCTTTGTCCAGCCCGGACTCGTGGCGCATGTGGCGGTAAAACGTTGAAGGTCGCCGGTGGGAGTCGAACCACGAAGTTCGGCTGCCTCCTGCTGGCTTTCGGTAACGATGAGGTACGCGCCCGCTTTGTGGGCGATCTGGTTGGCCGCGTCACAGCTGAGCGGCGCGGCGTTGGGAATGGGCTCGGCAGCAACGAGCGCCCGGTAGTCGTAGTCCGCGTAGTGCTGGTATCTCCACGGGGTGTTGCGAACTGCCTCAATGAGGACGGAACCGGTGGGCGCAGTCGCATAGAGGTGGTTCACTAAGGCGATTTCGTCGTCGTTGAAGCTTTCCATGCCGTCATTTCCGTAACGGGAGACGACAGTGGCTGTAGCGAGTACCGCGCCCATCAGCAGCAGCGCTAGGGCCCGGCGCAGGCTCAGCCCCGCGGCACTGTCTGACATCAGTGGCAGCACAACCAGGCAGACGGCGAACGGAAGGCTGAAGAGGTACAGGCGCAGAAGCAGTTCACCGCCATAGGGCTGGAGGGGAATCAGGACCAGCGGCGCCAGCGCCGCGGCCGCGGCCGCCAGCCACGGTGCCTTCCGCCGGTAGCCCACTATGGCGCCGGCAACGGCGAGCACCCAGACCACCGCAACCTCGGCCATGCGCGTGTAGACCACGAACATGTGGGCGTCGCTGCCTGAGACCCTGTTGCTCAGCGCGCCGAGGCTGTTCGCACCGATGTCACCGAGCGAGCCGAGCAGCTGGCCGAAATGCCCCTCCACGAATGTGGAAGCCGCAAAGAGCAGCCAGCCGACGGGCAGGACCACGGCCAGGACCGGCAGGAAGCGCAGCCGGAGACGTCCGGTCAGCAGGAGCGCGGCCAGGATGGGGATCGCGGCGAAGGGGCTGAGCTGGTGTGAAGCAGTCATGGCAAGCAGGATCAGCGCGCAGACCACCACGAGAATCGCCGTGTCCGCCCGGTGCGGTTCCGCGGCGCCATACCGCGGGACCGAGCTGTCCAGTTTGCCGACACTGCGGGCAAGCCACCGGGAGAAGCGGGTGCGCTCCGTGGGCCAGGCCCAACCGCCGAAGACGCTGAGCAGGCAGGCAATCAGTGTGAGCAGGAGGAGGAACGAATAGGCCTGTGGTGACAGGTAGTCCTGCCCAATCCAGCTGGCCACGTAGAAGATCCAGACAGCCGCCCAGGCCTGGCGCGGATTTGCCGTCAACCGCCGGGCCAGGGCCAGCAGCGGTGCGAGCAGGAGGATGTTGATGCCCACCGGCGCCCACGTTGCGATCCCGAAAAGATCCTTGGCGCCCGTCGCCCCGGAGAGCATTCCCAGCACGTTGAAGAATCCTGGCCAGTTGAAGTAGGCGTCCAGGGTCGGATCCAGCTGGCCCGATTGGCTAATGGTGTCGGCAATGCCCAGATGCCGGTAGCTGGCCTCGAGGCGGGGCAGGCCATGAATGATGGGGTCAGCACCGTCGAGGAGAACCACTGTGACCAGGAGCTGCCAGGTCAGAAGCGCCGGAACCAGACGGCGGAGGCTCAGCGAGGCGACAAATCCGGCGAGGCTGAGCGCGAGCGCAACGAAATAGGCCGGGGGGAGGGCATCAATCAGCCCGGCCCCGCCGATCTGAAAGGGATTGACCTGGTTCATGCTCCACACGCCGAGGGCGAGCGCGGCCGCGGCTGCCGCGGCCAGGGCACCGATGTGCCACGACGGCGTGAGTCCGAGGTTGCGGTGGGTGGGCGGCTTAGCACCGCCGACGTGCGCATGCGCCTCATGCCGGTGGGCGGTGCCCACCGGGAGGCTTGTTGCCGTTTCGTGTGTCATCATTTCTCGATTCAGGTCGGCTGGTGGCGCGCCGCTGAAGGAATCTCGCCTGCGGTGGAGGCGGGCTTCATCCGGGTCAGGGTGATCAGGCGCCAGGTGGCCATCAGGCAAGCAGCCGCTTGGGCAACGGCCCAAAGGACTGAGACCCCGGTGAGGCCATATTGTTGCGCCACGGCCGCGGCGGGTGCCACGACCAGGATGGCGGCCAGAGTGGCGACTATCGTGGATTCGAAAAGCCGCCCTTGGGCCCGGCACAGACCGTAGTAGACCTGGGTCACGCAACTCAGGAGGAGTGCCGGGACGAGTACAGGAATGAGGACCCACGCGGACGCGTAATCCGGCCCGAGGAAGCCCAGAAGCAGGGGGCCGGCCAGCAGCAGTATCAGCCCGGCCACGAGAGTCAGCATAAAGCTGGCCCGTAACGCGGAGGCGAGGAGGCCCGGCCGCGCCCGTGAACCCGCGAGGGCCGTTTGCAGGGTAAACCCGGCGGACTGCGGCACGAAGAACACTGCCGAGGCCATCATCCAGACTACATACCAGGCGGCAGTCGACGCCGGGCCCAGGGTAGCTGCAACGATGAGCGGGAGCAGGTAGCCGGGCGCGCGGTCGGCGAGCGTGAGGGCGTGGTTGGGAAGCCCTGGCTTCAGGAGATTGAGGGCCGGCCGAGGCCGGAAGCCGTGCTTCCAGTCGGGGGACACGTGGGCCCGGGCGAGCTGGCGCAGCCCTACGAGGACACTGGCCAGGGCGCCGGCGGCAACGGCGCCCACAATCACCGCCAGGTCACGGAGCCCGGCGGCCAGCGCGACGGCCAGGAAGAGGAGCTGGACGAGGGACTGTGCGAGGCTTCTGACCAGCGTGCGGTCGGCCCGTTCCTGGGCTACGCCCACGTGGTCGAGCTGGTAGGCGCTGGCGGCGAGCAGCGCCGTGGCCAGGAAAAGAACCGTGACCAAGGGGTCGGCCCAGGCCTCGCCCACGCCTGTGCCGAGCCAGGAGGTGACGGCAACCAGCAGGCCCGCGCCCAGCAGGGAGCACGTCGCCACGGTAAGCAGGCCGGTGGCGATGAGGCGCCGGCCGCCGTCAGTTTCCGCGGGCAGCAGCGTCAGCGTGGCAGGCCCGACGCCGAGCATCCCCAGCTGCACGGTCAGGAGCGCGGCTGCGACCACCGCGGACCCCAGACCTATTTGCTCCGGCGGGAGCACGAGGGCCGCGAGAGCCCAGAACAGGAAGCCCGTCACCATGGGGGCAATCCTCGCGGCGGCCAGCCAGGCAGCGTTCCCGCCGACCGAGATCGGTTTGTGGGCCGGCCGCAGGAGCTCGCCGGCCATGGCGCGGTAGTTGTAGAGCAGGAAGCCCATCCAGTACGGCAGGAAGCGGGGTGCCCGGAACAGGGACATGCCGACCCCCCGAACGGTGGCCAGCAGGGGCAGCATCACGAGCCAGCCGGCGCGGCCCGTGTGCTTGCGGACAGTCCGGGCCATCCCGGCCCCGTCCTGGAGCCATTGGTCGCGGGCGTAGTCGAACGTGTCGTCGAACCGGTGCCTGACCACCACGGAGTCGGAGACGCCGAGCTTGAACCCGGCCTGCTCCAGCCGGATTCTCAGCTCCACATCCTCCCCGGAGCGGAAGTCGTCGTCGAACCCGACGTCGAGCAGCACGTCACGGCGCATCAGCGTGGCGCTGACGCCAAACCACTTGCGCACCCGGCTGTGGTTGTGGTGCCAGGCCAGCGCAGCCCCCCAATAGCCGGGGCCGTCGGCTTCGCTGGCCAGCCCGAATTGCAGGCCGTCGTAGCCGCCGGCCTCGAATTCGGTGAGCAGCCGGGACAGGCTCTTCGGCGGCAGGACGACGTCGGCGTCGATCAGGGCGACAACGTCGCCGGTGGCACTGCGGGCGCCGAGCATCCGTGCGGCAGGCAGGCCACGTCCTTCGTCGGAGATGACAGTCGCCCCGCAGTCGCGGGCGATTTCGACAGTGTCATCCGTCGAGCAGCCATCGACCACGATCATCTCGTACGGGTGTTGGCTGCGGATCGACTCCAGGCACTCGCCCAGCCAGGCTGCGGCATTGCGCGCCGGAACAACAACCGACACCTTCAGATCGCTCACGTGGCCTCGCCTCACTCATCCAGTTTTGAACGAACCAGATTCGCGATGAAGTCAGAGGCCTGGTCCGCTGACCAAGCGGCCGGCAGCCGGAGCAGCCAGCAGGGAACGTCCTCCAGGGCACGGCGCACCACGGCCGCCTTCTGGCCAAAATGCTCCTCCAGGGGGACGAGGCTGGTGGCGCCGAGGGCCTCGACGAGGCGCCGCGAGACCATGGGCAGTTCCGAATGGAAGTTGCCGACGACCCGGGACGTCATCCACTCGGCGCTGCGTGCTTCCAGCCGCGCGTCCGCGCCGTCGAATCGCTCGAGGAAGATGGCCAGCTGTGCCGGCGCCGCGGACGAGATCCGCTGCGCCCCAAAAACATGCTCCGGCTGCACCATGCGGTGTTCGGGGGACCAGCGCCGGGTGAACGCGGCTGTTTTCGGATAGCGGACAATGACCGGATGGACCGCCGTGGCCAGATGGGCGACAGGGGTCGTCATCCATCCGGGGGCCAGGGGCTTGCGGGTTCCCCGGAACATGTCCGGGTAGATGGCGCGGTGGTGGGGTTTGATGAACATCGGTTTGGCGTAGCCCATGAGCATTCCGCCGGCGCCCATGAAGGCCCAGTCGTCGGCCATGAACCGCACATCTGGCATGGCCACCAGCTTCGCCACCGTACTGGTCTTTCCAACACCTCCCCAGGCCGGGAGGAGAACCCCGGAGCCGCGGAAGTCCACCACGGCGGCATGGATCATGGCGGTCTCCTCCTGGACACACAGCCGGTCCAGCAGCGGAATCACAGAGGTCAGGAGCTCACCGGCGCCTTCGATCCGGTACCCGTCCTTGGTTTCGATGATCTGGACGCGGTCCGCCGGAATATACAGGGACTCCCCGGTGAACCGGTAGGCATCCTCCGCGTGCGACTGGCTGGAAACCGGCGATATCTTGGCGCCGATGGTGATCCGCCGCGGCGCGGTGGAATTCCCCAGGAACGGGGCGAGCATGTCCCGCAGTTGCGGTTCCCCTGGCGTGCCCGCCTCCACGTCGATGCCCACGATCCCGTGGACATCGAAGGAGGCTCCGGCAGAGGCGCCTATGGGCTGTTTCACGTCGCGCTCAGGTTGGCTCATGATCCAAGCTTTCTGGGGTCGGGTTCCTGCGGTCAGGTGGTTCCGGGTGCGTCTGCACCGGGCGGTCTAAGGGGAAGGGCGCAGCGCGGTTCATTTGACTTCCCGCCACGGCTCTTCCGGCGTCACAACAGCCGCTTTGGCCGGCGACGGCGCCGCAGGCAGCCGGCGGCCGCGCACATAGCCGGTCGCGGTGGCCGCGAGCACGGCGATGATGGCCGCGGCCCGGCCGAGCCCGGCGCKGTCCCCGCCGCCGAGCCAGCCGCGGACTCCGGCGAACACTGCACGAGGCAGGACCTGCCGGACATAGCGCCGCTCGGGACCAAGTGCCCGTTTGTGGCCGACCACCCTGCTGACCTGTGCCTTGGAAATCCCCTCGCCCCAGGACCGGGCCAGCATGTAGCGCACGGTGCCGCGCTCGGCCGGAACGTGGTGGTGCACCAGGGCCGCGGGCTCATAGACCACCCGGGATCCGGGAGCTCCGATCACCGCGCGGATGCACAGTTCGGTCTCTTCGCAGCCCAGCGGGACGGCGTCCTGGCGGCCCAAGGTTGTGTTGAAACCGCCGACCCGTTCCAGGACGCCGGCGCGGAAGGACATGTTCGCGCCAATGACGTTGCGGACCTCGGCGGCGACTTTGGGCATTCCCCGGTACGTGCAGCCGACAATCCAGTCGAGCTCGTTGGCGAAGTAGCCCGGCCGTCCGGCTTCCCAGAGCGGTTCCACCCGGCCGCCGACCGCCAGAACGTCGGGATCGTCGTACATCGCCGCGAGCCGTTCGAGCCAGTCCGGCTCGGCTTCGGCATCGTCATCGAGGAAGGCCACGATCTCGGCCTTGGCGATTCCTGCTCCGGTGTTGCGGGCGCCGGAGAGACCCTTGGGTCCGGCGTTCTCGACAATTACGGCATCCGGGACGGTAAAGATCAGGCGCTTGTACAAGTCCACGTTGTAGTCCACGACGACGATCGTCTGCTTGGGTGGGAAGGTCTGGGTGCGGACAGAGTCCAGGGCGCCGATCAGCCGGTCCCACCGGTCCTCCGAGTAGGAGCAAATGACCACGGATACTTCCGGAAGGCTGGAGTTCTCGGACATCCTATTCGCCTGCCCGTACGCCCAGGACGCTGCTGGGATCGGTGGGAACGTGCGGGAAGACCTCGTTGGGGTACTTGTACTTGACCCGGCGCAGGGCTTCGGGGCGGGCGCCGGCGGTCGGGGCTTCCCAGCTCACGCGCTCACGGGCCAGGGTGCGGAGGACCCGCCAGCCGTCCCGGAAGGTATGCAGGTTTGACTGCCCCGAGATGCGGGACAGTTCGTGGCTGGGCACCTCGGCGATGCGCAGGCCCGCCCTTGAGGCCCGCACAATCAGTTCAGTTTCGATCTCGAACCCGTCCGACTCCAGCTCCAGAATGTCAACGCATTCGCGGCGCAGGGCGATGTAGCCGTAGCAAAGGTCCGAGTAGTCGCTGTGGAGGACAGTGTTGGCGAGCCGGGTGAGCATCTTGTTTCCGCCGCTGCGCAGCCATGTGAGATCGTCTGAGCCGCCGCCCGTCACATAGCGGGAGCCTTTGACGAAGTCGTATTCGTGCTGGAGCGGAGTCACCAGCCAGCCGATCTCCTGGGGATCCATACTGCCGTCGCCGTCGAGCATGACGATGATGTCGCCGGAGGCTGCGGCGAATCCGGCCCGCACGGCGTTGCCTTTGCCAGGGCGGGGCTCTGCCACCACCACGACGTCCAGGCGCAAGGCCCGGGCCACCTCCACTGTGCCGTCCAGGGAACGGCCGTCAACAATTACCACCTCATCCACATAGGAAGGCATACGCCGCAGCACCCACGGCAGGTTCATTGCCTCGTTCAAAGTGGGGATCACCACGCTGACCGAGGGATTTGCCGGCGGGGGCGTCGTTTGGGGGCGCACGTTCGGCTTGAGATTCGGGATGGACACTGGCCTCACCACTCAATGACGTATTCTGCTCGTCGCAACTACAGCGCTTTCCGACTCCTCCGACCGGAAAATAGACCCAATGCTTACGCTGTTCGGTCGTCGACAACTTAGTGATATACCCCAGGGTTAAAGTTTGGTTTCGCCACCTTGCATTAACCTTGGATTAACTGGAACCTTCAACCAAATTTGAGGCAAAACTGTTGATGGGCGGTTGCCTCCATGCGACACTGGCCGGATGCGGACACCCGTTCATTGGGGGCGCGTGCCGGCAGGTCGCCGGCGTCTCCTGACCTTCATGACCATGGCGGTTCCCGCCATGGTCATGGTTCTGGCCCTGGCGGCGTGCGGCACGGATGCAGCTCCACAGGGCGAGCGGCCGCTGTTCACGTCCATTTCGGCGTCGCCGGCGGCTCCGCCGACCGACGCCGGAACAGGAGCCCAGCCCGGGCTCCAATCAGTGGCGCCGACTGAGCCGCCGGCAGGTGGCACCGCCACTGCCGCCCCTGCGACTGGGAGCGCGCCGGCGTCACGGCCTGCCCGGACATCGGCACCGCCTCCGGACCGGACCACTGACACGGCCATGTCGGGGGATCTGCCCGGATGGAGGAACGTCTTTGTGGAGGACTTCTCCGGCGGTGACGTCCCCCTTGGCTCCTTTCCCGGGCCGCTGTACCGGGACCGGTGGAGTGCGGGATACAAAGACGGAACACCGGATACGGACGGACAGGTCAGCGGCGGAAAATCGGGCTACTACCCCTCGAAAGTCCTGAGCGTCAAAAACGGCGTTCTGGACTGGTTCATGCATTCGGAAAACGGTGTCTTCATGGGCGCCGCGCCCACGCCCAAATTTCCGAATGCCAGCAAAAATCCCCCGAGGGCCAACAGCATGCTGTACGGCCGCTACTCAGTCCGGTACAGGGGGGATGCCATGCCTGGCTTCAAGACGGCGTGGCTCCTGTGGCCGGATAGTGGCATCTGGCCGCGGGACGGGGAGATAGATTTTCCCGAAGGCGACCTCGGAGCAATCCTGACGGCAGCTGCCCATTTCATGTCCTTGGATCCAAAGCGTTTTGAACAGTTCTTTTCCAATAAAGTTTCCACGGACTGGCATGTGGCCACGACAGAGTGGACCCCCGGACGCGTTGAGTTCTTCATTGACGGACGATCCATCGGCGCGAGCACGACGGACGTGCCCTCGACGCCCATGCATTTCATCCTGCAGACCGAATCCTGCCTGCCTCTGTGTCCGGCTCCGGAAACCCAGGGCCACGTCTACCTGGACTGGGTCAGCATCTGGGTGCCGGCCTGAGCCGTCTTGGGCGCGTCCGGCGGCCTACCGTCGGATGCGCCGCCGCACTCCTGAGCCGGAATGCCGCAGCAGATTACCGGTGGAGGGTAAAGGAATCCGAGAAGCTGTAGCCGTCGGCGGGAATGAACCGGGCGGCAAGTTCATCCGCCGTCGCCATGACGTCCAAGGTCCCAAAGGCCGGGTCCTGGTTCTTTCCGGATGTGCTGGCGAAGTAGCGCATCTCCGGGTCCTCGGACCGGACGTTGTAGAGTCCGACGCCGCCAACGCCGACGGTGGCGAACACGGTCCCCGAGCCCTGGGCCATGGCGTCATCGGTATCGGCCAGGCATGCGGAGGCGAAGGTCGCGGGAACGAGTTCCGCGCAGCCTCCGCCCGTGGCCAGTTGATGCGTCCGCTGATAGACGTGGTCGTGGCCGGACAGGACCAGGTCCACCTGCTTTTCGATCAGCATATTCGTGAAGTCCTGCCCCGCCTGGCAGTCGTAGTTGCCGACGCTCAGGCACGGGGTATGCATGCCCACCACCGTCCAGGGGATGTTCTGCGATTTGGCCTCGTCGATGGCGTCCGCAGTCCAGCGCCAGCGTTCGCTGTCCCTTGAGTAGTCCAGCGGCTCCCCGCCACGGAAATCGATGCCGGGGGAAACCATGATGAAGCGGACAACCGGATTCTGCTCGGGGACATCGAGGCGCCATTGGACGCCGTATTCGCCCTGGAGGCCGGGCATCCTGTTGGGCAGGCACTGGACATACTTCTCGATGTCGCCATCCCGGCCGTCACTCTCGTGGTTTCCGGTCACCAACTGGTACGGGAAGTTCTCGCCGAGACGGGCGGTGACCATGTCGCAGAACTCCTGTTCGAGCCCGGCCTTGTATGCGAAGTCGCCCAGCGCCAGGTTCAGGTGGGGCTTGAGGCCGGCAACGGCGTCGAGCACTTTCTTGGCGCCCGAGCCTACGCCGATGTCACCTTGGGCGGTGAAGTGCACGGGCTCCCCGGCTGACGGCGCGGCAGACGACGACGGCGGTGCGGTGGATGGCGGTGGGGACGACGGCGCGGGGGACGACGGCGTGCCGGGGCTGGGGCGCGGTGCGGGTTCCGGCGGCCCGGGCTGGCAGGCGAAAAGCAACAGACCCAGGCTCAGCAAGCCAGCGCAGATACCCGCCTTGCCACGTTTCCCCAGGGACCTGGCCACGATTCCTCACATCATTTGGTTGATCAGGACTGTGTGAATAGTTCTGCGAAATTCGGTGATTGCCCGGCATTTATAGGCCAGAGTAACCCGGCCGTGGAGCGAAGGCCAGAGAACGCCTCGGCCCGGACAGCTGGATCCGCCGCCGGAAATCCCGCCGCCGCCGCGCGACGCCGCCGCCCGGCGTGGCCGCTGGCGTGTTGCGTGCCGCGTGTCCCGCGTCAGGGCCGGTGGGACCTAGCCCGGGACGGGCTTCCTCGTTAGCATGCAGAGTGGGGAATACCCCGACCGCCCGCGGGACAGGCCCGCCACCGCTTGAAGGAGACCGTTGTGACTCTGCCCGAAGGTTTGACCCCCGGAGTGTGGACATTGGACATGTCCCACAGCGAAATCGGTTTCAGCGTCCGCCACGCGGGCATCAGCAAGGTCCGCGGCCGGTTCAACGAGGCCTCCGCCGAGGCAAGGGTGCGCGAGTCGCTGGCGGACGCAAGCCTGCACGCCACGGTCAAGACCGCCAGCTTCGATTCGGGCGACGCCAACCGCGACGGCCACGTCCGCGGCCCGGACTTCTTCGACGTTGAGCAGTTCCCCGACATGACTTTTCGGGCCACCGGGATCCGGGGTGAGGGGGAAGACTATGTGCTGACCGGCGAGCTCACAATCCGTGGCGTCACCAAGCCGGTGGAGCTCGAAGTCGAGTACACCGGCGTGGCGGTGGACCCCTTCGGCGCCACCCGGGCCGGATTCAGTGCCGAGGCGGACATCAGCCGGAAGGAATTCGGCCTGACGTGGAACGCCGCCCTTGAAGCGGGCGGCCTGCTGGTCAGCGACAAGGTCAAGATCAACGTTGAGGCCGCCATGGTCAAACAGGCCGATACCTAAGCACCGACGAGGCGGGCCCAACCCGGCCGGGCACCCGTGGACCGGGCTCGTGGAAACCTGTCCGGGGTTGGGCGCGAAAATCAGGGATCTTTCCGGGTAAACCACTGATCCGAATGTCACTCCTACGGGCGAGAATTAATCCATGAAGACACTCCTGAACATCATCTGGCTGCTCTTCGGCGGCCTGTGGCTTGCCTTGGGATATTTCCTGGCCGGCGTCGTCTGCTGCCTGCTGGTCGTCACCATTCCGTGGGGCCTGGCCTCGTTCCGCATCGCGTCCTATGCCTTGTGGCCGTTCGGCCGCATGGTGGTGGACAAGCCCGGCGGCAACGGCATATTCACCCTGGTGGGAAATGTCATCTGGCTGCTTGTGGCCGGGATCTGGATCGCGATCGCACACGTCGTTACGGCCTTCGCCATGGCCATCACGATTATCGGCATTCCGCTGGCGATCGCCAATCTCAAGCTCATACCCATCTCGCTGATGCCGCTCGGGAAACAAATCATCCCGAGCAACACCCCGTATGTGACCGCCTACAGCCCCGGCCGGCGCTAGGCGGCGGCAGCGCAGCCAGCAGGCCGGGGGACTTCACCTGTCAGTTCAAGCAATCCGAGGGAGAGGACCATGAGCCAACCGGCAAACGGCGAAACGGACCTCATGCTGGTCATTGTCCGCGAGTTCAGGGCGCCGATCCACGGCGTGTGGTCGGCTTTGACGGACCCGGACCAGGCTCCGCAGTGGTGGGGTCCGCGCGGCTTCCACGTCCCGCGTGAGAGCGTCGACGCGGACCTCGAAGTCGGCGGCCTGTACCGCGCCTGCATGATCCAGGACAGTACCGGGCAGCAATTCTGGTGGAGTGGGGTGCATACCGATGTCGAGCCGCCGCACCTGTTCATGTTCACCCATGCCTGGGACAAGCCGGACGGCACCCGCGGCTTCGAGACCGAGGTGACGATCCGGTTGGAGGAGATCGACGGCGGCACGCAGATGACCTTCACCCAGGGGCCGTTCGACTCTGCGGAAAGCCGCGACCGCCATGGCGAAGGGTGGCGCGAGTCGTTCGACCGGCTGGCGAATCACCTCAGCGTGGCTGCCTGAGCCGCCGGTCTCCGGTGGGAGGCCGGGGCACCGCTCACGCGAGTTCGCCCTGTAGGTTCCGGCGGGCCGCGTCCAGCCACAGTGTCCGGCCACGGTCGGTGTGGAAGAGCGGATCGAGCTGCAGCAGCTGGCGGACGACGGCGGCGCGGCCGGCGGCGAAGTCGGCGTCGCCGATGTGCGCGAAATCTTCCCTGACGGCGGCGAGGTAGCGGGCGTAGGCCTCCGGTTCCCCGCCGAGGACGGAGAGGTCGGCGTCGCTGAGCAGGGCGCCGTCGTCGTCTCCGGGCTCCGGACAGTGGTCGGCCGTCAGCAGCACCAGGCGCACCACTTCGTCCACCTCGGCGGCCGGGAGACCGGCATGCCGGAGCCGGTCGTCGGCCAGCCGCGCCGACTCTTCCTCGTCCTGGCCTGCCACGCCGCGGTAGACGGCGTCGTGGAACCAGGCGGCCAGCAGCACGGTGCGGGGCGGATCGGCCGGATCGCACAGCACGTCCAGGGCTTCCAGCACCGCCAGCAGATGGGTGCGGCCGTGGTACTTCCGGTGTTCCTCGCCCCAGCGGTCCAGCAGGTCCAGGAAGAGGGCGTCGTGGCCCGCCAACGCCTGGTTCCAGCGGTTCAGGAGCGGAACCCGGAGGGCCTTGCCGCGCCGTCGGGCCGGGATCCGCAACCCGCTGGCGATCAACTTTCGGACGAGGACCCGGCCCTCCACAGGAATGGCGCCGGCCGCCACCAGGGCCTCGTATCGGGACTCGGCGACGTCGTAGTGGTCGCCGTCGAACGCTCGCCTCGGGATGCCGGCGGCTGCGGCGAAGGCGTGCAGTTCCGCCAGCGACGTGTCCGAGACCAGGTGGGAAAAGTGGGTTCCGTGGGCAGGCCAGAGCGGCGGATCGACGTAGACGGCCATGGTGGCAGTCTAGCCCCGACCGCGGACACGCGCGGCCCGGACTGCGGGCACCGGTGCGGCACCGGGCGGCCACCGCCGTCGGGGTCATGCCGCGACGGCGGGGCCACCGCCGTTGTGGTCATGCCGCGACGGCGGGTCGGATGTTCTGGTTGCCGCGGAACACGTTCCCGGGATCAAACTCAAGTTTCACTTCTGCCAGCCGGTTGTAGTTTTCGTCGCCATAGGCCGCGCGGATCCGGGCCTGGCCTTCGTCGCCGATGAAGTTCAGCCAGACGCCCCCGGTCGCGTAGGGGGAGATGTCCTGGCGGAAGCGTTTGACCCATGCCTTCGCGTCCTGCCCGCCCTGCGGGGTGTCGCCCAGGCCGAACGGGTGGCTCACCCAGCTGGCGGTCCGGTTCAGCAGCGGGGTGGCCGCGGCGGCCGGCCCGCTCACCGCCCCGCCCCAATGGGCGATCAGTTGCTGGGAGCTTGGTCCCGGGAGGTTCCGGGCCGAGTCGATGATGACGTCCAGGGCGTCGTCGGAGAGATCGTCGTGATAGTCGGCGCTCCAGTAGTTGTACTTGCCCGGCGGGTCGTCCAGGGAGCACTGGAAGTCTGCGTAGCCGGTATCTTCCACCAGGTCCACAACAGGGCCCAGTTCCCGGTATGCCTTGGCATGTTCTTTGCCTTCCTCGGCATCCCCGGCGAAGACATACACGACGTATACCGCCATCTTGCCCACCATGGCCGCGGGCACGAAGGGTTCCGCCGGTGCAATCCCGTAGATGAGGGTGGCGGACTCTTCGTTGGGAGCCGCGGAGGCCAGGTCCCGGTATCCGCGGCTGAGTTCCGGGGCTGCGTCCCCGGGCCACATCAGCACCCCGGCATGCACGCTTGGCCCCAGCTGATGCAGGCCGAACGTAAAGGAGGTGGCGACGCCGAAGTTCCCGCCGCCGCCGTGAAGGGCCCAGAAGAGTTCGGGATTCTCCTGGGCGCTGGCCGTCACCTGCTCGCCGGTGGCGGTGACCAGATCGACGGAGACGAGGTCGTCGCAGGCGAAGCCGAAGGCGCGCTCAAGCCAGCCGGACCCGCCCCCGAGCGTGAAACCCGCGAGCCCGGTCGTGGAGACCCGCCCGCCCGTGATGGCGAGGCCGTATTCCTGGGTGGCGCGGTCAAACTCGCCGCAGGTGAGGCCCGCGCCCACCGTGGCAGTGCGGGCCTCCGGGTCCACCCGCACGGATTTCATCGGACGAACGTCAATCACGAGGCCGCCGTCGTTCATGGACATGCCGGCTACGGAATGGCCGCCGGCCCGGACGGCGACTTCGAAGCCGTGTGTACGCGCGTACGCCAACGCCTCGGCCACCCCTTCAGGGCCGGCGCACGGGGCAATCACGGCCGGATGGCGGTCGATCATCGCGTTGAAGAGTCTTCGTGTTTCGTCGTATTCCGGGTGACCCGGCCTGACCCACCTCATGGCAGTGCTCCCTCGGTGACCGCAGCTCCGCCCCACTTTTCGAGCTTACGACTGCACGCCAGTTGTGGCTATGGCTCATTGCTTGGCCAGCCGCACACCGCCGGCGCCTTAGCCGCGGACACCTGTCCGCCGACCGGGTGTTCTGGCGTGGGCGGCTGGCGGGAGTGGACGGTGGGTTAGCCGCGGGCGTCGCGGACCGGGTGCTGGCTGACGATGGAAACCCGGTTGAACGCGTTCATCGTAATCGCCAGCCAGCTGACGGCGGAAAATTCTTCGGCAGTCAGGTGCCGCCTGGCCTGTGCGCCTTCGTGGTCGCGGGCATGGGCGTCAGAGATAGTGGTGATTGCCTCGGCCAGCGTCAGGGCTGCGCGTTCCTTTTCGGAGAACAGAGTGGTGTCGCGCCATGCGGGGAGGACGGCCAGGCGCTGGGCCGACTCGCCGTTCTTGACGGCATCGCCCACGTGCATGTCCAGGCAAAAGGCGCAGCCGTTGATCTGCGAAATGCGGACATTGAGCAACTCGATGAGTGTGTCGTCCAGCCCGGCCTCGACGGCGGCTTCCTTGGCTTTCAGGCCCAGCCCGTTGAGTGCGCGCCAGGCAGCGGGGTGAGCCTTGTCAAGGAATATGCTCCGGTGCCCGGGATCCTGCGGTGCCGTCGTGTCATTCATGGATTCCACAATACCGACGGGCCTCGGCACGGCCCGGAGCGGCGTGTGACAATTTTGTCAAACCTGTGACAAGCTTTGGGGGTGGGAGTGTTTGGTCCGGCGGCCGGCTCCTTGGGGGACCCAGCCGCCGGACCGCTCCTTCTGAGCCCGGACTTTCGGGCAGCTACTTCCGAGCCGGGCTACTCCTTCCGAGCCGGTCCAGGTTTCGCGCCACCGAGCTCCGCTAGGCCGGGCTTCACGGAGTTGGTTTGCGCAAGTTGTCGCTGGGGGACATGTCCAGTTTTCAGCCAATCGTGCGGCCGCGGGAGGACATGTCCAGTGGTCACGTCCGGCTGCGGGGGACATGTCCAGTCTTCAGGTCCGGGGATGAGCACAAAGGGCGTATGTCCACTGGCACGGGGCAGCAGAGGGCATGCCCGGTGGTCACACGTGGCGGGGATGGACATGTCCAGTTTTTGGGCAGTTTTGCGGAGCACGGGAGGACATGTCCAGTGGTCACGTCCGGCTGCGGGGGACATGTCCAGTCTCCAGGTCCGGGGATGGGCACAACGGGAGTATGTCCACTGGCGCGGGCCAAGGGAGGACATGTCCCGCGGACTCACAGGTGAGCAGGCGCGGCAGGAGCAGCACCAGCAGCATGGGAAGCCGCCGAAGCCGCACGGGCCAGTTCCGCCCCCGCGGCCTGCATGGCTGCCGGATCTCCGGCCACGATGATGCGGGCAAAGCTGTCGGCGTAGTCGCCGAGGTCCGGATCCACCGATCCCACCACCGCGTACACCGGCGTGGTGCCGGCACGGGCCAGGATGGCACCGATGATCTTCCCCTGGCCGGTCTGGGAATCCAGCCGGCCCTCGCCGACCACCACGGCGCTGCTGGCAGCCAGTTGCGCGTCGAAGCCCAGCAAATCCAGCACATAGTCCGCCCCTGACACCAGGCGGGCGCCGTAACGGGCCCACATTCCGCCGGAGAAGCCACCCGCCGCCCCGGTCCGGTCCACCAGCCGGGGATCGCGGCCGTAGTCCCGGGCGAACTCCGCCGCGAGCAGCTCGAGTTTGTGTGTCAGCAGCTCAACAGCGGCGGGCCCGGCTCCCTTCTGCGGCCCGAACACGCGTGCGGCGTCGGAAAAACGCGTCGTGACATCGCTCAGGATCACCAGCTCGGCGCTGCGGAGCCCGCCGCGTTCCTCGATCGCGGCGATGGCGCCGGCCCCGCCGTCGGTGGTGGCCGAGCCCCCTGCCGCCACCACGATGCGGCGTGCGCCGTGCCGGGCGGCCTCCGCGATCATGACGCCGGTGCCGTACGTGCTCGCCGTCAGCGGGTCCCGGCCGCCGGCGGACGGCAGGTTGAGGCCGCTCGCGACGGCCAGTTCGACGACGGCGGTCCCGGTGGGGGTGAGCCCGACCGCCGCCTCGACGGGTTCGCCCCACGGCCCGACCGTGGTGACAAGGACGGGTCGGGCGTCCAGACCGCGGGCGAGGGCCTCGGTGGTGCCCTCGCCGCCGTCGGCCACGGGCAGCTCGCGGGCCGCCGCGCCGGCCGAGCGGATGCCGGCCGCGATGTGCCCGGCCACCTCGGCCGCCGTGAAGGTACCCTTGAAACTGTCCGGGGCCACCAGGATGCTCATCGGCTCAGAACCCTACGTTTTCCCGGCCCTTGAGCTGCAGCATCTGCCGCGCCTCGTCGGGGGTGGCGACCTCAAAGTTGAGGGCTTCCAGGATGGTGCGGATCCGGGTGACCTGTTCGGCGTTGGACGCGGCGAGCTGGCCAGGACCGATCCACAGGGAATCCTCCAGGCCCACCCGGACGTGGGAGCCCATGGCGGCGCCGATCGTGGCGAGCGGCATCTGGTTCCTGCCGGCGCCCAGGATGGACCACTCGTAGTCCTCGCCGAGCAGGCGGTCCGCCGTGCGGCGCATGTGCATGAGGTCCTCGGGGTGCGCGCCGATGCCGCCGAGCAGGCCGAAGACCGACTGGACGAACAGCGGGCCCCTGGCCAGCCCGCGGCCGTGGAAGTGCGCGAGATTGTTCAGGTGCGAGATGTCGTAGCACTCGAACTCGAAGCGGGTGCCGTTCTGGTTGCCGATGCCCAGGATGGTCTCGATGTCCTGGAAGGTGTTCTTGAAGACGAGGTCGCGGCTCTTTTCGAGCCCTTCGCGCTCCCAGTCGTGGCCGAACTCGGTGAAGCGGTCCAGCATCGGGTAAAGCCCGAAATTCATCGAGCCCATGTTGAGGGAGGCAAGCTCCGGCTTGAACAGCGCCGCCGGCTGCATCCGCTCCTCGACGCTCATGTGCGGCGAGCCGCCCGTGGTGATGTTGATGACGGCGTCGGTGTTGCGCTTGAGCTTGTCCAGGATCGGGGCGAAGTGCTCGGGGTCCTGGGAGGGGCGGCCGTCCCTGGGGTCGCGGGCGTGCATGTGCACAATCGCGGCGCCTGCCTCGGCGGCGCCGATCGCGGCGTCGGCGATCTCGTCGGGGGAGACGGGCAGGTGCGGGGACATGGACGGGGTGTGGATGGCGCCGGTGACGGCGCTGGTGATGATGACCTTGCGGGCAGCAGCCATGGGAATGTCTCCTTGGTGGGCAGGGCGGGGCAGTGTGGGTGCGGGGCGGGCGGCGGCCTCGGGCGGACCGGCTCCCCAGGCAGTTCAGGTCAGGTCAGTAGAGCTTTTCGGTGTTGCCGTCCACCGCCAGAGCCTGGCCGTGGACGTTGCGGGCCATGTCGCTGGCCACGAAGGCGGCCATGTTGGCGATGTCCTCGGCCTCGATCAGCCGGCCCAGCGAGGACTGGTTGTGGTACAGCGCGGACACCTCGTCCGCCGGCAGCTCGAGCATCCGGGCTTTGGCGGCGATGACGGAGTCGATGCGTGGGCCGTTGACGGCGCCGGGGCAGATGGCGTTGACGCGGATGCCGTCCGGGCCAAGTTCGATCGCGAGGGTTTTGGTCAGCCCGACGACGGCCCACTTCGACGCCGAATAGGCGCTGCGGCCGGCCATGCCCAGCCGCCCGGCGGCCGAGGACAGGTTCACGATAGAGGCGCCGCGGCCCTCGCGCAGCAGGGGCAGGGCATGCTTGATGCAGAAGAACTGACCATGGATGTTGACGTCGAAGGTTGCCTTCCACGCCGCGGCGTCGAGGGATTCCAGGGGCCCAGTGGGCCCGGCGATGCCGGCGTTGTTGACGAGGACGTCGAGGCCGCCCATTTCGACCCGGACGGTGTCCATGAGTTCGCGGACCTGGCCCTCGTCCGAGACGTCGCTGACCGCGGCAAGGAGCCCGTTGACGCGGGCCTTGTCGACGGCGTCGGGGTCGATGTCGGTGACGAAGACGGTGGCGCCGAGTTCCCGGAACTTGCTGGCGATGGCCAGGCCGATGCCGTTGGCTCCGGCCGTGACGAGAATGCGCTTGGCGGTGAAATCCATGAGTAGTCCTTGCAGTGAGATGGCTTGCGGACCCGTCCCGAACGCGCGGCGCGGCGCGTCCGGAACGGGCGGTGGGAGCAGTGCGTCAGTGGGCGGCCGGAACAATCGCGGGCTTCTCCGTGCCGCGCTTGAGCAGCAGGGACAGCAGCGCGCCGATGACGCACATGCCCACGATGAACCACAGGCCGGAGAGCTTGGAGCCGGTGGCGTCCTGCATGAAGCCCATGACATAGGGGCCCAGGAAGCCGCCGCAGAGGCCGATGGTGTTGACGAAGGCGATGCCGCCGGCGAGGGCGGCGCCGCTGAGGCGGGTGGCCGGGTAGGTGAAGAGGATCGGCTGCAGGGCGAAGAAATTGAAGGCGGCGAGGCAGAAGCCGATCATGCCCAGCAGCGGCCCGCCGACGGCGCCGAGGGCGAAGCCTGCGACGATGCCGGTCATGGTGCCGGTGACCAGCATCCGGGAGCGGCGGCCGTCGGTGGCGAAGCGGGGGACCAGCAGGGCGCCCGCCGCGGAGAAGATCCACGGGATGGCCGTCAGCAGGCCGATCTGCAGCGGGCTGAGCTTGCCGTACGTGCCGATGATGGAGGGCAGGAAGTAGGACAGGGCGTAGACGGCGATCTGGTGGGTGAAGTAGACGCCGACGACGAGGAGGATCTGCTTGTCCTTCAGGACATCGCGCAGCAGGTGGTTGCCGGAGGCCGCGGCGCCGGCGGTCTCCTCGGCGGCGATGCGGGCCTCGAGATCGGCGGATTCCTCGGCGGTGAGGAACGTCGCCATGCTGGGGCGGTCCGGGAGCTTCTTCCAGACGACGTAGGCGAGGACGCAGGCCGGGAGTCCTTCGACGAGGAACATCCACTGCCAGCCGTGCAGGCCGCCGAGCCCGTCAAAGGTCAGCAGCAGCCCGCCCAGCGGGGCCCCGACAATGTTGGCGATGGAGACGCCGAGCAGGAACATTCCGTTGGCCTTGGCGCGGTCCTTGACCACGAACCACTGCGTCAGGAAGTACATAACGCCCGGGAAGAGTCCGGCCTCGGCCACGCCGAGCAGCATCCGCATGATGTAGAAGGACCATTCGCCCTGGACGAAGGCCATGCCGGCGGAGATGATGCCCCAGGTGATCATGATCCGCATGATCCAGAACCGGGCGCCGACCTTGTGCATGATCAGGTTGGACGGGATTTCGGACAGGGCATAGGTCAGGAAGAACAGCCCGGCGCCGATGCCGTACGCGGTGGCCGAGATGCCGAGGTCGATCTCCAGCCGGTCCTTGGCCATACCGATGTTGGTGCGGTCCAGGAAGGCCATGATGTAGGCGCCGATCAGCAGCGGCATGACGCGGCGTAAGATCACGCCGTTGATTTCCTGTGGTGTGCGCATCTTCTTTGTTGCGGTTACAACTGACATGGGTCGGGGTCCTTGGCTCGTTGGCGGGATAGGTGGTCAGGGAGGGCATGCGGAAAGGGCAAACGGGAGGTAGGCGGCCGCGGCAGTGCGCGCGGCGCGTGGTGCGTCAGGGTCGCGGGAACGGGTGGGGCTGGCCGCGGACGGGCCGGCCCGCGCGTGGCGCGGCCTCAGCTGTCAGGAGGCGTGCAGCCGCACGTCCGCCCGACGTGCAGGCGGTGCCGGCACTCTTTCGAGGTGTAGGTGGCGGACGGGGAATCGATGCGTTTGAGCAGCATGGCGAACGCMTCGTTGGCCATTTCCTGCTGCGGTTGGACAATGCTGGTCAGGTTGATCAGCCCGGAGCGGCTGTGCGGCAGCCCGTCACAGCCGGCGACGGCGACGTCGTCCGGGATGCGAAGGCCGCGCGACAAGGCGTATTCCATGACGCCGATGGCAAGCTCGTCGCTGCCGCACACCACGGCCTGCGGCGGCGTTTCGGCAGAGAAGAGCCGCTCTGCCGCCAGCCGGCCGCCCTCGTTGTTGACCCTGGTGCTGATCTTCCGGTCGCCGCTGATCGTGATGCCCGCCGCGGCGGCTGTGCGGACAAACGCCTGTTCGCGGGCCAGGGAGGCCGTTGAGAACCGGGGGCCGATCACTGTGGCGATTTCGGTGAAGCCGTGGCTGAGCATGTGCTGCATCAGCGTGGTGGCTGCCGCGTCGTCGTCGATCCCGACGAAATCCGAGTCGAGGAAGTCCGCCCTGCGGGACAGGCACACGTAGGGGATGCGGGCCGCCCTCAGCGTGCGGAGCGCGGTGGCGTCGTCCCGGAGCGAGGCGGCCAGGATGATGCCATCGACGTTGCGGTGCGCGAGTGTCGAGGTGACCTGGGCGAGCACCTCCGGATCGTCCTGGGTAGTGGCGACGAACACTTCGTAGCCGGACTCCGCCGCGGCCGTAATGACGCCCTGCGCCCAGCGCGGAAACATCGGATTGATGATGTTCGGCAGGATCAGCCCGATGACCCGGGTCCGCTGCGGGTCGGTTGACTGCGACGGCTTACGGGGCCTGAAGCCGAGCTCGTTCGCCACGTGGATGATGTGGCGCCGGGTCTCGGGCGAGACGCCGCCTTTGCCGTTGAGGACGTAGGAAACCGCAGCCGAGGAAACCCCTGCAGCGCGGGCCACGGCAGCGGCCGAAACCGGCGGTACGGGGCCGTCGACGGTGGCGCTTATGGCGTGTTCGTGCATGTCCGGCCCTCCTTCGCGTCGGTTCGTTTTGCTGTGACCCCAGTTACAGTAAGGAGCCCGCCGATCGTTAAGCAACGTTAAGTCATTCACGCGGGCCGCGCAGGCTAAGGGCCGCCGGGCATGCTCATTGTTCACGCCCGGCTCGAGGGGACATGCCCAATGTTCGTGCCCGAGCCGGGGGGACATGTCCAGCCGTGGGCCCGGGCGCTGGGCATAGTGGCACTATGCCCACTCTTCGGGCGCGGGGGAGGGCATGTCCCGCGGCGGGGTGCGCGGGTGAGGGCATGTCCCGCGGCGGGGGGCGTCCGGGTGGCCGCGGGCGGCCGGCCCTAGACAGGCGTTTCGCTGTCGGCAAACATGGAGCCAGCCTCCCTCATTTCAAAGTTGAGCGATGTAGACTCAACTTTGATATCAGGACCATTCCGGAAGGAGCCCTCGTTGGACGCCAAATTCACCACCAAGAGCCAGGAGGCCCTCGCTGCGGCCGCCATGAACGCCTCGACCGCGGGCAACCCGCAGCTCGAGCCCGCTCACTTGCTCAAGGCCCTCATGGACCAGCGGGAGGGCGTCGCCGTCGCGCTGCTCCGCGCCACCGGCGCCGACCCGGACGCCGTCAGCGTCCAGGCGAGCACCGCCATCAAGGCCCTTCCGTCGACCTCCGGGAGCAGCGTGCAGCAGGCGCAGTTGTCCCGGGCAGGGCTGCAGGCGATCAAGAATGCCCAGAACGAGGCCGAGCGGCTCGGGGACGCCTTTGTTTCCACCGAACACCTGCTGCTGGGCCTTGCCGCCGGGACCGACGGCGTCGGGAAGCTCCTGCGCCAGGCCGGCGCCTCCCACGAGGCGCTGCTGGCCGCCCTCCCGGGCGTCCGCGGCGACCGCAAAGTGGACAACGCGGACCCGGAAAACTCGTTCCAGGCGCTGGAGAAGTACGGCACGGACCTCACGGCGGTCGCCCGCTCGGGCAAGCTGGACCCTGTGATTGGCCGCGATGCCGAGATCCGGCGGATCATCCAGGTCCTGAGCCGCCGCACCAAGAACAACCCCGTCATCATCGGCGAGCCCGGCGTCGGCAAGACCGCCGTCGTCGAGGGTCTCGCCCAGCGGATCGTGGAAGGCGACGTGCCCGAAAGCCTGCGCGGCAAGACGCTGATCGCCCTGGACCTCGCCTCGATGGTGGCCGGGGCGAAGTACCGCGGCGAATTCGAGGAGCGGCTCAAGGCTGTCCTGGAGGAAATCAAGAACTCTGAGGGGCAGATCGTCACGTTCATTGACGAGCTCCACACGGTGGTGGGTGCCGGCGCCACCGGGGACAGCTCCATGGATGCCGGCAACATGCTCAAGCCCATGCTGGCCCGCGGCGAGTTGCGCCTCATCGGTGCGACCACGCTGGACGAGTACCGGGAGAACATCGAGAAGGACCCCGCCCTGGAACGCCGCTTCCAGCAGGTCTTTGTCGGGGAGCCCAGCGTGGAGGACACCATCGGCATTTTGCGCGGCCTCAAGGAGCGCTACGAGGCGCACCACAAAGTTGCCATCGCCGACTCCGCCCTGGTTGCCGCCGCCACGCTCTCCAACCGGTACATCTCCGGCCGGCAGCTGCCGGACAAGGCGATCGACCTCGTGGACGAGGCCGCGTCCCGGCTGCGCATGGAGATCGATTCCTACCCGGAGGAGATTGACCAGCTGCGCCGCTCCGTGGACCGCCTGACCATGGAGGAGTTAGCCCTCGCAAAAGAGAAGGACCCTGCCTCCGTGGAGCGGCTGGCTACACTCCGCGCGGACAAGGCGGACAAGAATGAAGAACTGGCCGCGCTGAACGCCCGCTGGGAAGCCGAGAAGGCCGGCCTCAACAGAGTGGGAGACCTGAAGGCCAAGCTGGACGAACTCCGCTCGGCAGCGCAAAAGGCCCAGCGCGAAAGCGATTGGGAGACCGCGTCGAGGATCGAGTATGGCGATATTCCTGCCCTTGAGCGGGAACTCAATGTGGCCGCCGAAGCGGAGTCGGCCCGGGTGGCCGGCGGCGGGGCCAAGCAGGATCTCATGGTGGCCGAAGAGGTCACCGCCGACGACATCGCCGAGGTGATTTCGGCCTGGACCGGCATCCCCGCGGGGCGCATGCTCCAGGGCGAAAGCCAGAAGCTGCTGAACATGGAGCACGTGCTGGGCGAGCGGCTGATCGGCCAGACGAAAGCCGTCGCCGTGGTCTCCGACGCCGTGCGCCGCGCCCGCGCCGGGATCAGCGACCCCAACCGGCCCACCGGCTCCTTCCTGTTCCTCGGCCCCACCGGCGTCGGCAAGACCGAACTCGCCAAGTCCCTCGCGGACTTCCTGTTCGACGACGAGCGCGCGATGGTGCGGATCGACATGTCCGAATATTCGGAGAAGCACTCCGTCGCCCGGCTCGTCGGGGCGCCTCCCGGGTACGTCGGCTACGAGGAGGGCGGCCAGCTTACCGAGGCCGTGCGGCGGCGCCCGTACTCCGTGCTGCTGCTCGACGAAGTGGAAAAGGCCCACCCGGAGGTCTTCGACATCCTCCTGCAGGTGCTCGACGACGGCCGGCTCACCGACGGGCAGGGCCGCACCGTGGACTTCCGCAACGTGATCCTGGTGCTCACCTCGAACCTGGGAAGCCAGTTCCTCGTGGACCCCAACCTCGACGCCGCGGCCAAGAAGAACGCCGTCATGGCCACGGTCAACGCTTCTTTCAAGCCGGAGTTCCTCAATCGGCTCGACGAAGTGGTGCTGTTCGATCCGCTGAGCGTGGAGGAGCTCTCCCGGATCGTGGAACTGCAGGTCAAGGAGCTGGGCGAGCGGCTCAAGGGCCGCCGGCTGAACCTCGAAGTTACCGAGGGTGCCCGCGCCTGGCTGGCCGTATCCGGCTTCGATCCCGCGTACGGCGCGCGGCCGCTGCGCCGCCTGGTGCAGCGCGAGATCGGCGACCGGCTCGCAAAGGCCATCCTGGCCGGCGAAATCGCCGACGGCGACACCGTCCTGGTGGACACCGCGCCGGACCTGATGGAACTCACCATGGGCGGCCTGGGGGACAGGGAGCTGACCAGCGGCGGGGCGGCCACGGGCACCGGGCTCTCGGTCCGGCGCAAGGAGTAGGCGCCGCCGGGCAAGCCTAGGGCAGCAGGGACTCCTTGATGACGTTTCCACCGTTCGCCGCGGCGTAGCAGTCGACCCGCCGGTCGCCCATCTCCCAGCTGCGCGGGCTCGGGTAGGCCAGCTTGTAGCTCAGGTCGTAGTCGCCGGCCTTTGCCGTGAGCGGAGCCGCCTTGCAGGCATCGCGGGCCTTCTGCTTGAGCTGGTCCCGGCCGGGGTACGAGTCATCTGGCCCGTATTTTTCCACCGCGACCAGCTGCGCCGAGTGGCCGGTGGCGCAATCCACGACGGTGGACTGTTGCGCATCCGGGTCGAAGTCCTTGAAGCAGTCCCGCAGCTGGAAGTCCAGGGGGCTGACGCCTTCCAGCGGCAACGCCCCGCGGCTGGCGGGGGCGGACGCCGACGAAGCGGCGGGGGCCGGGCTGTCGTTGTCCGCGGAGGCCTGGCCGCTGCCGGCAATTGCGGCCACAGCCCACCAGACCAGAAGCGCAAGCACCACGAGGACCGCCGCGGCCACGCCGAGCCGCTTTGGCCCCTGCCGGCGGATCCGGCGGACCAGGGGACGTGCCCGCCGTGAGAGAGCCTTCTTGGTGCGTGAGAGCGCTTTCCTGGCGCCGGCGAACGCGGTGCCGGCAAGGGCCGGGCGCGCGGGCTTCGCCGCTGCGGGTGCCGCCGCAGGATTCGTGGGCCGCGCACGGTCGGCTGTAATGACGGGCAGGGCGGACGTCGGCGGCCTCGAGGGCGGCGGCGGGATAGTCCCGGCGTCGTTCCTTGGATTCTCTTCGGTCACTGAGAAATTCACCACTTCCGTGCGTCTTTGCCGGGGCTGGAGGCCCGGCGTAGCGGCCCTTTTCTGGGCGCACATCACGAAACTCTATCGAAGATGCGCGGCACCGCGCATGCGCCAGCGGCTGCGGCCACCGTTGCGGGAGGCGCCACACTGTCCACAGGGGGCGGGCCGGCGAGCAGTTGGCGCCGAAAGCATGTAATCTAGGTGTACGACAAATTGACCAAACATTCCGGGGCCTCACCGATCGCCAAAAGGTGACCACCTCCGGTCCAAGTACAAAAGGGGGTCACGCCATGGGGCGCGGCCGTCAAAAGGCAAAAGCTACCAAGCAGGCTCGGGACATCAAGTACTACTCCCCGAACACTGACTATTCGGCCCTTCAGCGCGAGCTCACGGGCCCGGGAAGTCGTGCCACGAGCCACTTCGCGGATGACCCGGTTGAACCGGATTATTCAGCGTATGTGGATAAGTACGCGGACGATGTGGAAGACGACGACGACGAGGTTGATTCCCGTCGCATAGGTTAGTCGACGCTTCCTTCCGGCAGTTTTCTCCGGGGGATCCATCCGGCACCGCGATGCCAGCCAAAGATTTTCGGGCCGCCGGCCACACCTGTAACAGGCGTGGCCGGCGGCCTTTCTTGTGCCCGCAGCCGTCCGTATCCGGGCCGGCCGGCTGGCCCGCGCTGCGCCGCGGATGAGCGCGGATGAGCCGGCGCAGTTGTCACCGGCGGGGCGCCGGGCTAGGTTGTTCGTGCCGGATTTTCCCGGACGCCACACCGATGCCCCGGAAGGACTGCCATGACCATGCGCAAAGGATTCGCCGAGGGCGAGCTCTGCTGGACGGACCTCCAGACCCCCGACGTGGAGACGGCGAAGGTCTTTTACTCGGAGGTTTTCGGCTGGCGGTTTGAAGACCTGCCCACTCCGGACGGACGCAGCTACGCGAAAGCCTTCCTGGGCGACGACCTGGTTACCGTGCTCGCTCCGCAGAACCCACGGCAGGAAGCCGCGGCCGAACCGGGCCGGTGGAACGTGTACTTCGCGGTCGACGACGCGCGGGACCTGGCCACCGAGCTGGCCCATTCCCCCGGGCACCTTGAATTCGGCCCCGAGGAGATCGGTGACACCGGCGTCATGGTCTTCTTCGCCCCGCCCGGCGGCGGAACCACCGGGGCCTGGCAGGCCGGCAGCCACATCGGAGCCGGCCGGAGCCAGGAGGCGGGCACCTTGGCCTGGGCCGAACTGCTCACGCCGGAACCGCAGGCCGCCGTCGGCTTCTTCCAACAGCTCTTCGGGCACGACGTCACCGAATACCCCCAGGACGACGGCGGCACCTACTCCACGCTCATGGTGGGCGGCGCCGAGGTGGCCGGCATCGCCCGGGTCCCCGGCGACGCGCAGGACACGCTCGAGCCGGGGTGGCAGGTCTACTTCGGCGTCTCCGACGTCGCAGCGGCGGTGCAGGCTGCGGTGGCCGCGGGCGGAGTCGTGCTGATCGAACCGGACGAGATCGAGGAAGCCGGCACCATCGCCACCCTCAAGGATCCGCAGGGCGGCGTCTTCAGCCTGCTGGAGGTTTAGGGCCGCGGCTTAAACGGATCGAGTGCTCCCCACGGGCCGTTCTGAGCGTTCAAAACGGCAGCTGGGGAGCACTCGACATGGGTCGGGCCCGTTTAGGCGTAGGCGTTGACCAGCCTGACGGCGCCGCCGTCGACGCCCTTGGCGCCCTGGACGTAATCCGGGCCGGTTTTGAGGACCGCATCCGAGTTCTGCTCGACGGTGCCCATGATCCAGGACGGCAGGCCGCGGTCGTTGAGCCGGTTCACGGCGGCGTCGGCCGCTTCCGGCGAAACAATGGCGACCATGCCCACGCCCAGGTTCAGGGTGCGCTCGAGGTCGGCCAGCGGGACGTTGCCGAGCTCGGAAACCAGCTTGAAGATGGCCGGGAGCTCCCAGGTGGAGCGGTCGACGGTGGCCAGCAGGCCCTGCGGGAGGACGCGGGCGAGGTTGGCTGCGAGGCCGCCGCCGGTCACGTGGCTGAAGCCGTGGACGGCCTTGCCGGCCGCGGAGCCGTTCACCGGGAAGGTGCGGGCGAGGTCCAGGCAGTCCGCGGCGTAGACGCGGGTGGGCTCGAGGAGCTCCTCGCCCAGGGTGCGGCCGAGCTCGGAGACCTGGCGGTCCAGGGCCCAGCCGGCGTGGTTGATGACGCGGCGGACCAAGGAGTAGCCGTTGGAGTGCAGGCCGGAGGAGGCCATGCCGATCACCACGTCGCCGGCGCGGACGCGGTCCGGGCCGAGCAACTGGTCGGCCTCGACGACGCCGGTGGCGGCACCGGCGACGTCGTACTCGTGTTCACCGAGCAGGCCGGGGTGTTCGGCGGTTTCGCCGCCCACCAGGGCGGTGCCGGCGACGGAGCAGGCGGCCGCGATGCCGCGGACGATGTCGGCGATGCGCTCCGGGACCACCTTGCCGCAGGCGATGTAGTCAGTCATGTACAGCGGTTCTGCGCCCACGACGACGATGTCGTCCACCACCATGCCGACGAGGTCGTAGCCGATGGTGTCGTGGATGTCCATGGCCTGGGCGATTGCCACCTTGGTGCCGACGCCGTCGGTGGAGGTGGCCAGCAGCGGGCGCTTGTAGGTCAGCAGCCGGGAGACGTCGTAGAGGCCCGCGAACCCGCCGACGCCGCCGATCACCGAGGCGTTGTGGGTTGCCTTGACGGCGTCCTTCATGAGTTCGACGGCGCGGTCTCCCGCTTCGACGTCGACGCCGGCGGAGGCGTAGGTGATGCCGGCGTTCTGGGCGGCGTTCATGTCAGCGGCCGGGGAGGCGGAAGTCATACTGGCTCTTTCTTGTCGGCTGTGGTGACGCGGTCGGCATCGGTGAGCAGTTCTTCGAATTCTGAGTCCGGCCCCGGATCGCAGCCGGTGGCGCCGGCCTTCTCGGCCGGATCGTCGGAGATCGACGTGCCGGGTTCGGCGTCGGACGCTGCGGAGGCCGCGGGCGCCGCGCCGGAAGCAGCCGTGGCGGGCGGGAGGCCGCCGAGGTCGGTGCGCTCGAGCAGGTTCTTGCCGAGCTTGTCCGCGCCGGGCAGCTCGATCGGGTACTTGCCGGTGAAGCAGGCGGTGCAGAGACGCTCGCGCGGCTGGCGGGTGGCGTCGATCATGCCGTCTTCGGAAATGTAGGCGAGCGAGTCGGCGCCGATGGCCTGGGTGATCTCGTCGATGGTGGCGCCGTTGGCGATCAGTTCCGCCCGGGAGGCGAAGTCGATGCCGTAGAAGCAGGGCCACTTGACCGGCGGGGAGGAAATCTTGATGTGGACGCTTGCGGCGCCCGCCTCCCGGAGCATCCGCACGATGGCGCGCTGGGTGTTGCCGCGGACGATCGAGTCGTCCACCACCACGACACGCTTGCCGCGGATCACGGATTCGAGGGCGTTGAGCTTGAGCCGGATGCCGAGCTGGCGCAGCGTCTGCGAGGGCTGGATGAACGTGCGGCCCACGTAGGAGTTCTTGACGAAGCCGTGCGCGAAGGGGATGCCCGATTCCTCGGCGTAGCCGACCGCAGCGGGGGTGCCGGATTCCGGCACGGGGATGACGATGTCCGCTTCCTGGGTGTTTTCGCGGGCCAGCTGGCGGCCCATTTCGACGCGGGATTCGTACACCGAGCGGCCCGCAATGGAGGCGTCCGGGCGGGCGAGGTAGACGTATTCGAAAACGCAGCCGGCCGGCGTCGCCTCGGCGAAGCGCTGCGAGCGGACGCCGTCCTCGTCGATCGCGATGAATTCGCCGGGTTCGATTTCGCGGATGAAGCTGGCGCCGACGGTGGCGAGGGCGGACTGCTCGGAGGCAACCACCCAGCCGCGTTCAAGCCGGCCCAGGCACAGCGGGCGGATCCCGTAGGTGTCGCGGGCCGCGTAGAGGGTGCCCTCATCCATGAAGACGAAGCAGAAGCCGCCCTTGATCTTGGGCAGCAGCTCCATGGCCGTCTGCTCCAGGGACTTGCCCTCTTCGCCCTCCAGGAGCGCGGTCACCAGGGCGGTGTCCGAGGTGTTGCCCTGCTTCATCTCGCCGCTGAGGTTCCCGCCGTTGCGGTCCTCGATCATCGCCTTGAGCTCGGCCGTGTTGGTCAGGTTGCCGTTGTGGGCCAGGGCCACGGTGCCCGTGGACGTCGCGCCCAGGGTGGGCTGGGCGTTGGCCCAGTGGCTCGCACCGGTAGTGGAATAGCGGCAGTGGCCGACGGCCAGGTGCCCGGTCAGGGTGTTCAGCGTGGTCTCGTCGAAGACCTGGGAAACGAGGCCCATGTCCTTGTAGACGTTGATCCGCTTGCCGTCGCTGGTTGCTATGCCAGCCGACTCCTGACCGCGGTGCTGCAGTGCATACAGCCCGTAGTAGGTGAGTTTTGCTACTTCTTCACCGGGTGCCCAGACCCCAAAGACGCCGCATGCGTCCTGAGGGCCTTTTTCGCCTGGGAGAAGATCATGAGAAAGTTTTCCATCGCCGCGTGCCACTGGTCGATTATCTCACGATGTGCGCTAAGACTTTTCCGGCGGCCGGTTTATGACCTGACGCCCTTCAGCGGAGGTTCCCGCTGCGGCCCTCGTCGTCGGCGTCCGGTGCGGATTCGACGACGGCGTGCTCGGCGCGGCGGACGCTCCGGCGGTCCAGGACCAGGGCGGTCGCGGCACCCACGATGACGCCGCCGGCCGCGCAGAGGACCATGAAGAAGCCGAAGACCGAGGAGCGGTCGAAGCTCGGGTCACCGGGCAGGGCGTAGGCGATGATGGCCGCGACGGCCACGCCCAGGAGCCCGCCCAGGATCAGGAAGGGAACATATTTCGGGGCCCGGCGGACGGTGACCTCACGGCGCTCCGGAACGCCGCCCTGAACGTTGCCCTGTGCCGGTTCCCGCTGGGGGTCGTTGCCTGCTGTGCCGGGGGTTTCGTGGGGAGACATGCCGTTAAGCCTACTGCCCTTCGACTCATTGCCGCGGACCGCATCCCAGAGCAGACTAGGGCTAGGTACAGACGAGCTAAGGATCCGCCATGTTAGCCTCAGCCGACCGTGTTCGTGAGGAGCAGCGCTTGCTCTGGGATGAATTCTCGGCGGGCTGGAAGAAATGGGACGCGGAACTGCTCGGCTGGCAGGCCCCGTTCGGCGACGCCCTCCGCCAGGAGCTCCGGCTCCGCCCCAACTCAGCGGTGCTGGACGTCGCGGCAGGCACGGGGGAGCCCGGCCTCAACGTGGCCGCGCAGGTGCCGGAGGGCCGCGTGGTCCTGACTGACATTTCGGCCGGAATGCTCCGGGTGGCAGAAGAGAAGGCATCGGCCCGGCGCCTGAACAACCTGGACTTTCAAGTGTGCGATTCGGCCGCCCTGCCGTTCCGCAACAACACGTTCGACGCCGTGTACAGCCACTTCGGTTTGATGTTCTTCCCGGTGATGTCCGCGGCCATGGCAGAGATGGCGCGCACCGCGAGGCCGGGCGCCCGGGTGGGCGCCGTCGTCTGGGGGCGCGCGGCGGCAAACCCCTGGGCCAGCCTGATCCTGGGCACGATTGCCCGGCACCGGGAACTGCCCATTCCGCCCGCCGAGACTCCCGGGCTGTTCCGCTGCGCACCAGCGGGTTTCATGACCCGCATGTTCAAGGAGGCCGGGCTGGCCGAGGTGGCCGAGCACCAGGTCAGCACCGACCTGGTGCACGAATCCCCGGAGAGCTACTGGGAGTTCATGACCGACATCGCGACTACCGTGGCGATGGGCCTGGCCAAGGCGGACGCGGAGTCGCGGGCCCTGATCCGCTCGGATGTGTTCGCTCTGCTGGGCCGCTACGAGCACGACGGCGCGATCCGGCTCCGGTCCACCGCCACCGTGGTGGCGGGGACCAAGGTCTAGCCAGGCGGGCGGCCCCGGACTGTTGGCGACGCTGCGGGGCGGTGCGGCGTCAGACGCCCAGCGCTTCCTTTAACGATGCCACGTGGCCCTGGGCCTTGACCTGGTACTGCGCCAGTTTCACGTTGCCCTCGGGGTCCAGCACTACGGTGGAGCGGACGATGCCCTCCGTGACCTCGCCGTGGACCAGCTTCTCGCCCCACGCGCCGTAGGCGAGGGCGACAGCGTGGTCCTCGTCGGCCAGGAGCGGGAAGGTCAGGGCGAAGTCGCCGGTGAAGTGGGCCAGGGCTTCGGGGGCGTCGGGGGAGATGCCCAGGACTTCGTAGCCTGAGCCCTGCAGGGACGCGAGGTTGTCTCGGAAATCGCACGCCTCGGTCGTGCAGCCCGGGGTCGCGGCCTGCGGGTAGAAGTACACAATGACGTTCTTGCCGCGGTAATCGGCCAGGGCCACCGGCTTGCCTTCGGCGTCCGGCAGGGTGAAATCCGGGGCCGGCGTGCCGGGCTGAAGCTTGACGGTCATGTTTGCGCTCATGATGATCCTTCGGGGAGGGGACAATGGGTCTGTGATGCACAACATCGTGGACCCAGGCTGTATTCCGCCGGCTGAGCCTGGCAAGGACCCGTCCGGGGCGGCTTTGGCAGGCTTGGGGCCGACAGCTTTTTCATAGCTCCGGCATAGCTGCCGTAGCTAGATTGAAGTCATTATGGAACAGCAAAATCCACAGCAGCGACGATTTGGATTCGGGCGCACTTCCGGCCGCGGGCGCGTCGAGTGACCGTCCGGCCACGGGCCCTGATGGGTGCGGTCTGTGCAGCAGTGCTCGCGGTCGTCCTGGCCGCAGGTATCTATTCCTTTGCGCAAGCCCGCTTGACGGCGGCGAATCCCACGGCGGCGAATCCCACGACGGCGAATCCCACGACGACGTCGGCCGCGCAGTCTGCCGCGACGACAGCTGAGGCCGGTGCTTCGCCGTCAGCCAGTCTCAATGCTGCGGTCCAGGCATCCGGCCCGGCGTCGGGCGCGGTGGACGCGGCCCTGGACGCGCGCATCCAGGCCATTCTCGCTGCCAACAGCCAGTACCAGATCGGCGTGGCGCTGGTCGGCCTCTCCCAGGGCGCCGGTTCCGCGGACGTCCACGAATACGGTGTCCGGGAGAAATTCGTGGCCGCGAGCACAGCCAAAGTCCTGGCCGCGGCGGCCTACTACCACTTGGTCGAAACCGGGGCGGCCAGCCTCGATGACCCTTTGGGGAGCTACACCGCCGGCTTCCAGCTCCGGGAGATGATCCAGCAGAGCGACAATGACTCGTGGTCGCTGATCATGGACGCAGTGGGCCACGAGGAACTGACAGAGTACGCGGCGTCGCTGGGTGTGAGCTATGACCCGGAAACCAACACGCTGACACCGGCGGAAATGGCGACCATCGTCTCCCGCCTCTACTCTGGGACGCTCCTGAACGCCGACCACACCGCCGAGCTGTTGTCCTATATGCAGGACACCAACTACGAAACACTCATTCCCGCCGCAGTGCCGGACGGGATCACGGTCTTCCACAAGTACGGGCTCCTGGGCGGTGAACTGCACGACGCCGGCATCCTCGCCCGGGACGGCACCGCATACGCCCTGGTGATCTACACCAAGGGCAAGGACCTGAGCGACGTCCCGGAACGCACTGAAGTGATCCATCAGCTGACGCAGGCGGTGGCGGGCGCCGTCTTCTAGGCTGTTTCCAGCCCGCGCATGTCCGGGTCCGCCCGCATGGCGTCCGAGCCCCTAGATGCCAAGCTCCTCCCGCAGCGCCCGCACGTGGCCCTGCGGACTGACGTGGTATTGCGCCAGGACCACGTTGCCATCGGGACCGACAACCACGGTGGACCGGACCGTGCCTTCGCGGACCTCGCCGTCCATCAGCTTCTCGCCCCAGGCGCCGTACGCGAGGGCCACAGCGTGGTCTTCGTCCGCGAGCAGGGGGAACGTGAGCGCATGTTCCGCGGCAAAGGCGGACAGGGCCTCCCGGGCGTCGGGTGAGATGCCAAGGACCTCGAAGCCTGCGCCGTGGAGGGCAGCGAGGCTGTCGCGGAAGTCGCAAGCCTCGGTGGTGCACCCGGGAGTGGCTGCGCGGGGGTAGAAGTAGATGATGACGTTTTTGCCGCGATAATCGGCCAGGGAGATCCGGCGGCCCGCAGCATCTGGCAGCGTGAACCCGGGTGCTGGATCTTCGCTGTGCAGCTTAGTGATGGCGTGCAGCTTGGTGGTCACGGTGGATTGCATGCAGTTCCTTCGATCGAGGGTCGGGATGGTTGTGGCAGCGGAGCTCAGATGCTGTATTCCGCTGGTCCGCGGACCGTCGCCCGCGGACTGGGGACGAAGCGGTAGCCGCCGCTGCGGACGGTGACGACGGCGTGCCGGCAGCCCTTGAGTTTCCGGCGCAACCGGCCGACGTACACGTCGATGGACCGGGTTGCCGCGCCCGGGGTGTCGAACGCGTCGAGGCAAAGCTGCAGCTCCTGCCGGCTTACCGTGCGGGAGCAGTTCTGCACGAGACATCTCAGAAGCGTGAACTCCAGATCCGTCAGGGGCACCCGCTCTCCATCCAGCCTGGCGTCTCCGGCCGCGAGGTCGACGGCGAGCCGGCTGATGCTGCCGGGGACGGGCTCCAGGCCCGCCCCGCCGGTGTCCCCGGCGGGATCTGCTGTTCCCGCCGGGGTGCCGTCGTCTCCGGGGGACCGGACGACGGCGGATGTTGCGGCTCCGGCGGCGGGCCTAAAGTGGACTTCCGCCTCCGGGGCACATCTGAGGGCGCGGCCGAGCACGAGTTCGGCCGCGCGGGCCAGGCACACCGGGTCAACCTCGGAGTCGTCCGGCACCGTGACCCAGACCGCCAGTCCCTTCGCGGTGAGGCCGGCCTGCCGTGCCTGCCCGTTATGCCGGGCCCGTCCGTGAACGGCGGGCGGGGTGCCGGCCACGGCCGCCTGGCTCACACGCCGCCGCGGCGGATCAGCTTGCCGGCCGGGGTCCGGCCGTCGATCAGGGTGCCGCGGAGGTAGGTCTGCCGGACGACGCCGGAAAGCGCCTTACCGTCATACGGGGTGATGGGGTTCTTGTGTTTGAGCTTGGAGACATCCACAACGAAAGCCTCGTCCGGGGCAAATACGGCGAGGTCGGCGTCGTATCCCAGCGCCAGTTGGCCTTTATTGCCAAGGCCGGCGAGTTGGGCCGGCTTTGCCGCCATCCACGAGAGAACCTGCTCGAGCGGGATGCCGCGGTGTCGGGCCTCGGTCCAGATCAGTGACAGGCCCAACTGCAGCGAGGAGACGCCGCCCCAGGCCACGGCGAAGTCACCGTTTTCCAAGTCCTTCAGGTCCAGGGTGGACGGGGAGTGGTCCGAGACGATGCAGTCGATGGTGCCGTCCTGCAGGCCGGCCCACAGCAGTTCGCGGTTGGAGGCTTCGCGGATCGGCGGGCAGCACTTGTAGGCGGTGGCGCCGTTCGGGATTTCCTCGGCCGTCAGCGTCAGGTAGTGCGGGCACGTTTCCACGGTGAGGCGAACGCCGTCGCGCTTGGCGGTGGCGATCATGGGGAGCGCGTCGGAGGAGGAAAGGTGCAGGATGTGGGCGCGGGCTCCGGTCCAGCGGGCCCGTTCGATGACCTCGGCGACGGCCTTGTTCTCGGCCCCGCGCGGGCGGGAAGCCAGGAACGTGGAGTAGTGGTCGCCGCCGGGGTGGGGCGCGTGGTCGATCGCGTGGGAGTCCTCGGCGTGGACGATCATGAGCGAGTCGAAGGACTTGAGCTCGGCCATGTCCTGTTCCATTTCGTCCGCTTCCAAGTGCGGGAACTCGTCCACGCCGGAGTGCAGCAGGAAGCATTTGAAGCCGAAAACGCCCTCGTCGTGCAGCGGCCGCAGTTCGTTCTTGTTGCCCGGGACGGCTCCGCCCCAGAAGCCGACGTCCACGAACACCTGGTCCCCGGCCACCTCCCGCTTCAGTTTCAGGGCCTCCACGGTAGTGGTGGGCGGGATGCTGTTCAACGGCATGTCAATGATGGTGGTGACGCCGCCGGCCGCTGCCGCCCGGGTGGCGGACGCGAATCCCTCCCACTCGGTCCGGCCGGGCTCATTGACGTGCACGTGGGTGTCCACGAGGCCCGGCAGGAGGGTCTCGTCGTCGGCAAGCTCAATGACTTCACGGCCGGAGAGGCCGTTGCCCAACGGCTCGATCGCGACAATCACGCCGCCGCGGATGCCGACTTCCCGGGCGGCGATGCCGGCGGTGGTCAGCACCCGCTGCCCGCGGAAGACGACGTCGTAGGTTTCTTCAGACACTGAGGGTCTCCTTTCCCGGAGCACTGTCCAGGGCGCGGGCGCCCTGCGCGGAGGGCGCCACGTTGGCCAATTGCTCGCCGAGTTGCCGGCCGAGGCGCTCCAGCAGCGCCGCGGCGTCGGTTATACATGTGTCTACATTGCTTTCCAGCTCCGTCAAAGCGTGGACTGCGAGGAACCCGGAACTGCTGATCTGCTCCGGGGTCAGGACGGACCGGCCGCACACCGCGACCACCGGAACCTTGGCGCGGCGCGCCGCCCGGGCAACGCCCACCGGAGTCTTGCCCAGGAGGGTCTGTTCGTCGAGGCTGCCTTCGCCGGTGATCACCAGATCCGCGCCGGCCAGCCGCTCGGCCAGCCCTGTGAATTCGAGGACGACGTCGATGCCGGGCCGGCGGGTCGCGGCCAGCACTGCGATGGCTGCGTAGCCCACGCCGCCGGCAGCCCCGGCACCCGGAGCGTCCGCAGCCTTCCGCGCGCGGGGCCCGATTTCGGCGCAGAGCACGTCCACAAAGCGGCCCAGGGCGGCGTCGAGGGCTGCTACGTCCTCGGGGGTGGCGCCCTTCTGCGGGCCGAAGATCGCAGCGGCGCCTTGGGCACCAAGCAAAGGGTTGTCGACGTCGCTGGCGAGTACGAAGCGTGCCTCGTCCAGGCGGGCATCGAAGCCGGAGAAGTCGATCCAGGCCAGCCGGGCCAGGGCCGCACCGCCGGGCGGAAGTTCGTTGCCGTCGGCGTCGAGGAGCTTGGCACCGAGTCCCTGGAGGACCCCGGCGCCGCCGTCGGTGTTGGCGCTGCCGCCGACGCCCAGGATGATCTGCCGGCACCCGGCGTCGAGCGCGGCCCGGATCAGTTCGCCGGTTCCCTTGCTGCTGGCGCCATTGGCGGAGTCGGAATCAGGGCGGCCGCCCCCGCCGCCGGGCAGGACGGCGAGGCCGGACGCGGCGGCCATCTCAATGACCGCCTCGCGTCCGCGGACCGCGAACTCCGCCCGGATCGGCGCTCCGGTGGGGCCGCTGACGACGGCGCTGCGGCGGGTGAAGCCGGAGCCGACGGCGGCATCGAGGGTGCCCTCGCCGCCGTCGGCCACGGGAATCCGCAGTACCTCCAGATTGCCCCCGCAAGCCCGCTGCAGCCCTGCTTCGAGGTGCCGGGCGACGTCCGGGGCCGAGAGCGATCCCTTGAACTTGTCCGGCGCTATGACGACGCGCATCTCAGGCCTGCAGGGCCAGAATGGCGGTGGGGGCGTCCGCGGAGGTCTCGGCCAGGGCCTCGAACTCGTTGACGGCGCTGATTTCGGTGCCCATGGAGATGTTCGTGATCTTCTCCAGGATGACTTCCACCACCACCGGAACCCTGAACTCGCCCAGGAGCGCCTTGGCCTTGTCGAACGCGGCAGGCAGGTCTTCCGGGTTTTCCACCCGGATCGCCTTGCAGCCCAGGCCCTCGGCCACCTTAATGTGGTCCACGCCGTAGCCGCTTGCGGTTGCAGAGAGATCCGTGGAGTTGATGTTCTCGAACGCCAGGGACACGTTCTGTTCCATGTTGAAGCCGCGCTGGGACTGGCGGATCAGGCCGAGGTAGGAGTTGTTGACCACAACGTGGATGTACGGCAGGTTGAATTGCGCGCCCACGGCCAGTTCCTCGATCATGAACTGGAAGTCGTAGTCACCGGAGAGGGCAACCACGGTCTGGTCCGGCTTGCCCCGGACCACGCCCAGCGCGGCGGGGGCGGTCCAGCCCAGCGGGCCTGCCTGTCCGGCGTTGATCCACTTGCGCGGGCCGAACACGTGCAGCATCTGGGCGCCGGCGATCTGCGACAGTCCGATGGTGGACACGTACGTGGTGTCCTTGCCGAATGCTTTGTTCATTTCCTCGTACACGCGCTGAGGCTTGATCGGCACGTTGTCGAAGTGGGTCTTGCGGTGCAGTGTGGCTTTGCGCCCGGAACATTCGTCAACCCAGGCGGTGTAGTCCGGCAGGGACCCGGCGTCCCGGCGTTCCCGGGCCAGCTCCAGCAGCCCATCCAGGGCGGCGCCGGCGTCGGAGGCGATGCCGAAGTCCGGGGAGAACACGCGGCCGATCTGGGTCGGCTCGATGTCGATGTGCACGAACGTGCGGCCGGCGGTGTAGGTGTCCAGGCCGCCGGTGTGGCGGTTGGCCCAGCGGTTGCCGATGCCGATCACGAAGTCGCTGCGCAGGAAGTTCTCGTTGCCGTACCGGTGGCTGGTCTGCAGGCCCACCATGCCGGCCATGAGTTCGTGGTCATCCGGGATCGCGCCCCAGCCCATGAGGGTGGGGATCACGGGGACGCCCAGCAGCTCGGCCAGTTCCACGAGCTGGGCCGAGGCTCCGGCATTGATGATGCCGCCGCCGGCCACGATCAGCGGGCGCTCGCCTGCGGTGAGCATGTCCAGTGCCTTTTCCAGCTGCTTCCGGCTGGCCCGGGGCTTCTCCACGGGCAGGGGCTCATAGGTGTCGATATCGAATTCGATCTCGGCCATCTGCACGTCGATCGGCAGGTCCAGTAAGACCGGGCCCGGGCGGCCGGAGCGCATCAGCTGGAAAGCTTTCTGGAAGGCTCCGGGGACCTGGCCGGGTTCAAGGATGGTCATGGCCAACTTGGTGACCGGCTTGGCGATGGACTCGATGTCCACGGCCTGGAAGTCCTCCTTGTGCAGCTTGGCCACGGGTGCCTGGCCGGTGATGCAGAGCATCGGGATGGAATCGGCCCACGCCGCGTACAGGCCGGTGATCATGTCCGTGCCCGCGGGGCCCGACGTGCCGATGCAGATGCCGATGTTGCCGTCCTTGGCCCGGCTGTAGCCGTCGGCCATGTGGCTGGCGCCTTCAACGTGGCGGGCCAGGGTGTGGCGGATGCCGCCGTGGGCCCTCATGGCCGAATAGAACGGGTTGATCGCCGCGCCTGGCAGGCCGAACGCCTCGGTGGCGCCTTCCTTTTCCAGGATGGCGACGGCTGCGTCTACAGTGCGCATCTTCGTCATGGTGTGCTCCTTGAAAGTCTGTTTTTGGGTGTGGTGAAGGGAGGCCCGGCGAACCGTCGCGGGCACCTCTTGTTGGGGGGAGGGGGGGCCGCCGTCGTAAATCTCGACGCCGGCCGGTGCGTTCGTGTCGAAGTGCCCCTTGCCGGGGCGGCAGCGCCGCTTAGTTGCGGCCGCTGAGCTTCAGGACCTGTTTGAAGAGGCCCGAGTGGTCCAGGCCGCCGTCGCCCTGGTTGACGGTGGCGGCGACGAGCTGCGCGACGATGGCGCCGAGGGGGACGGCGACATTGGCCTCGCGGGCCGCGGAGGTGACGATGCCGAGGTCCTTGTGGTGCAAGGCCAGGCGGAAGCCGGGGTCGAAGTTGCGGTCCAGCATCTTCTGACCCTTCTGCTCCAGGACCTTGGAGCCGGCCAGGCCGCCGCCGAGGACCTTGAGGGCGGCGTCCGTGTCCACGCCGTAGGCCTCGAGGAAGGCGATCGCCTCGCCAAGGACTTCAATGTTGACGGCCACGATCAGCTGGTTGGCTGCCTTGACGGTCTGGCCGGAACCGGAGGGCCCCACGTGGACGATGGTCTTGCCGACGGCGGCCAGGACATCCCGTGCCGCCTCGAAGTCGGCGGCGTCACCGCCCACCATGATGGACAGCGCGGCGTCGATGGCGCCTTGTTCGCCGCCGGAGACCGGGGCGTCGAGGGGCCGGATCCCGGCGGCCCGGGCGTCGTCGGCGAGGCGTTTGGCGACGTCGGGGCGGATGCTGCTGGCATCAACCCACAGGGCGCCCGGCTTGGCGTTGGCGAACACCCCGTCGGGGCCGCTGACCACGCCTTCGACGTCGGGGGAGTCCGGCACCATGGTGATGACCACGTCGGCGTCCCTGACGGCCTCCGCGATGCTCGTGGCACCCTTGCCGCCTTCGGAGACGAGCTTGTCGGTCTTGTCCTGGCTGCGGTTGAAGCCCGTGACCGTGTGGCCGGCCTTGACGAGGTTGACGGCCATGGGCAGGCCCATGATACCGAGGCCGATGACTGCGATGTTGCTCATTGTGGTTCTCTTTCTGAAGTCTTTGTGTGCGTTTTAGCGCGCGTGTGCTTCTTTGCGCTCGTGCGGACTGAGGGTGCGGGTGGGACTACTGCGGGACGCGCTGGCGGATGGCCCAGCTGAACGCGGTCTGCGCCGGTTCCTTGTATTCGAGGCCGATGTAGCCTTCGTAGCCGAGTGCGCGGCTGCGGGCGATCCATTCGCCGAGGGGAAGCTGCCCGGTTCCGGGAGCCCCGCGGCCGGGGTTGTCGGCGATCTGGATGTGGCCGAAGTCCTTGGCGTGCTTTTCGATGACGGCGGCGACGTCGTCACCGTTCACGGCCAGGTGGTAGAAGTCCGCGAGGAGTTTGACGTTCCCGGCGCCGGATTCCTGCTTCACCCGGGCGATGACGTCGAGGGCGTCCTGTGCCTTGAGCAGGGGGTACCGGGGGGCGCCGCTGACGGGTTCCAGGAGGACCGTACCGCCGATGCGGGCCACGCCGGCAGCCGCCGCCGCAAGATTTTCGGCGCCAATGGCGTCCTGCTGCTCAGCAGATTCGCCGTCAATACGATTGCCGTAGAGGGCGTTGAAGGCCTTGCAGCCGAGGCGCTCACCGATGCCGGCGACGACGTCGATGTTGTCCTGGAACTCGGTGGAACGTGCCGGCCAGGAGACCAGGCCGCGGTCACCGCCCGGCATATCGCCCGCGTTGAAGTTCAGGCCTGTGAGCTGCACGCCGGCGTCAGTGATGGCGTTCTCAAACCGGGCAACCTCGACGTCGGTGGGGACGGATGTCTCGAAGGGCCACCAGAATTCGACGGCGTCAAAACCAGCGGCCTTCGCGGCGGCCGGGCGTTCCCAGAGGGGGAGCTCCGTCAGGAGGATGGAGCAGTTCACGGTGTACGTCATTGTGGGTTCCTTCCGGGGTGGGCGGGAGCTGGATCCCGGGCACCTTTGCCTTGCAGATCCTCTTGCCTGTTTTCCGCTTTGTGGAATTAAGATTCTGCTTTATGAAAAGTGTAGGGAAGGTTGGGCCGGGGAGTCAAGGGGTGAGCGAATGCGGGGTGTGGCTGCGGGGTGAGGCGCGCGGGACCCCAATATTCTTGGCCCGGCACCTCAGGGCGCGGGAGCCTACGGTAGTTCAGGCTCCGGCAGTTCAGGGCGCGCGGGCAGCAGATGCCGCGAAATTCCCTAGCGCTTCGTAGGGTCCTTCCGGATGCCCAGGCCCACGAGTGCGCCGACCCCGAGGCCGATCAGCAGGCCCGTGAATGGCTTGTCGACGGTGGTGACCCCGATGGCGAAGCCGAGGGCCGCGCCGAGGAGCATTCCGATCCACAGGGATTCGTACTTCACAGCCTCAGGCTAGCAAGCATCGCCCGGGCCGCAAGGGCTCCGGGCTGGGTGACCAGATTTGGTGCGGAGGCGCGACCGGCGGAACCACGGAGGAGTCCGCCCCGTCAGACGGGGCGGACTCCACTACGTGGATCGGTATTGGTGGATTGGTAGTGCTGGATCGGTCTTAGGTCAGGCGGATCTGGCGGTTGACGTCCTTGTACAGCAGGTACCGGAAGTTGCCCGGACCGCCGGCGTAGCACGCCTGGGGGCAGAAGGCACGCAGCCACATGAAGTCGCCGGCCTCCACCTCCACCCAGTCGTCATTGAGCCGGTAGACGGCTTTGCCTTCCAGCACGAAGAGGCCGTGCTCCATGACGTGGGTTTCCGCGAAGGGGATGGAGGCGCCGGGCTTGAGGGTGACGATGTTGACGTGCATGTCGTGGGCGAGGTCCTCCGGGTCCACGAAACGCGTGGTGGCCCAGGCCCCGTCGGTGTCCGGCATCGCCCGCGGTGCGACGTCCTGGTCGCGGGTTACAAAGGATTTCGCCGTGTAGCCGTCCAGCGGCTCGTAGGCCTTCCGGATCCACTGGAAACTGGCGATCTCCCCGGACTCGTTCGCCACGGACCATTGGGCCCCCGCGGCGAGGTAGGCGTAGCCGCCCTCGCCCAGCCTGTGGATTTCCCCTTCGAGGGTCAGTGCCAGGGCGCCCTTGGTCAGGAAGATGACGCCTTCGACGCCGGCCTCCGGCTCGGGCTTCTCCGAGCCTCCGCCCGGTCCCACCTCGACGATCAGCTGCGAGAACGTCGTGGCAAAACCGGCGATGGGCCGGGCCAGGATCCAGGAGCGGGTGTTGGTCCAGCCGGGCAGTTTGCTCGTGACGATGTCCCGGAGCACGCCCTTCGGAATGACGGTGTAGGCCTCCTTGACCACGGCCCGGTCGGAGAGGATCTGGGTCTGCGGCGGAAGCCCGCCTTCGGGGTAGAAATAGTTGCTCATGGGTGCGTTCCTTTTGCTGAGGGAGTTGAGGTGTTGGCCAGCCGGGGGTGGGCCAGCGCGGTGAGTTCAGGGAGCCCGACGCCGGCCAGCGCCATGACTTCTTCGGTGCCGACGGCGCCGCACTGGACGCCGCGCAGCACGAAGGCTGCCAGAGCCCGTGCGGTGGCGGGTTCGTCCAGAACGCCGCCGGCGGTTTGGTCCACGTAATTGCGGAGCCGGGCAGCGGCGGCCGGGAGCCCTTGCCGGTAGAAGGCGTAGGTTGCGGCGAACCGGCTGGGCAGCTGGGCGGGGTGGAGGTCCCAGCCCTGGTAGTAGCCGCGTTCCAGCGAGCGGCGGACCAGCCGGCCGTGGAGCTGCCAGGCCTGCTCCACGTTCCCGCCCACCGGGATGATGTTGGTGGAGCCGTCGGAGAGCCGGATCCCGGTGCCGGCCGCGGCAAGCTGCATGACTTCCTTGGCAAAGTCCGCCACGGGATGTTCCATGGACTGGTATTCGGCGGAGATCTGCAGCGATGCCGAGTAGTCGTAGGTGCCGTAGTGCAGCCCGCTGATCCGGCCGGGCACCGCGTGCGGCAGGCGCGCCACCGGCGAGGTTCCGTCCGGGCCCAGGATGAGCTGCGGCGTTTCCACCTGCACCTCAAAGCGGAGCCGGCCCGCGGGGAGCGAGTGGACTTCCTCGAGCCGGGACACGGCGAAGGCCATGGCCTCCACCTGCGCCACCGTGGTGACCTTTGGCAGGGTGAGGACGAGCCCGTCCGGCAGTTCGCCGGCCGTGGCCAGCTGCGAGACGAAGAGATCCAGGGTCCGCAGACCCCGGGCGCGGGTGGCAGCCTCGAAGCACTTGAAGCGGATCCCGATGAACGGCGGCGCGGTACCGGCGGCGACGGCGGCGGCCACGGCGGATGCCGCGGCGGCAGCGGCGGCGTCCTCGGCGTCGTCGCCCCGGTCCCCGAACCCGTCCTCAAAGTCCAGACGGAGGTCCTCGATCGGCTCGCGTGAGAGCTTGGCCCGGACCCGCGGCGCGACGGCGGCGGCCAGTTCGGTTTCCTGGCCCTGCAGCGCGCACAGGCTTTCGACGCCGCCGCGGGCGTCCACCGCGGCGAGGGCCTGGGCGCCCCAGTCCGCGGCGAACTCCGGGCCGAAGCGGTCGGCCGGAACGTAGACGGTGTGCACCGGCTGGCGGGAGCCGTCGTCGCCCGGGTAGCTGCGCTCCAGCAGCCGGTCGGTGTCGGCGAGCTGCGCATCGATCCGGGCGAGGTCGGCCCCGGAGAGGGCCGGCGTCACCGGACCCTGGCTCTGCAGATGGCTGCGTGGTTGCGGCCTGGCACTGGCGGAGGTGGCTGCCATGCCTCAGCCCACCAGCTCGTAAGCCGGCGTGGTGAGGAAGTCCGTGTAGTCCTCGGACAGGCAGATGTCGCCGATGAGCTTGCTGGCGGGCAGGTAGTGCTTCACGAAAGCTTCCTCGCCCACCTCGCCCCGGAGCTTCTCGGTTTCCTCGGCCAGGATCCCGGATACCAGCTCGCGGGTGACGGTCCGGCCAGTGTCGGCGAGCACAGAGTTGTTGCGGATCTGCTGCCAGACCTGGGACCGCGAGATTTCCGCCGTCGCCGCGTCCTCCATCAGGTTGTGGATGGCGACCGCGCCGTTGCCCGAAATCCACACCGCTGTGTAGGCGACGGCAACGTAGAGGTTCAGGCGCATGCCTGCCTCGGTGACCGTGCCACGGGCGGAGGCGACGTCCAGGAGCTGGTCCGCGGTGACCGAGACTTCCGGGCGCTGCCTGTCCAGCTGGTTCGGCCGCTCGCCCAGGACGGCGTCGAAGACGTCCCGGCAGACCGGCACCAGGTCCGGGTGGGCCACCCAGGAACCGTCAAAGCCGTCGTTCGCCTCACGGGTCTTGTCCGCGCGCACTTTCTCGAACGCCTGGGCTGTCACCTCGGGTTCGCGGCGGTTGGGAATGACGGCCGCCATGCCGCCCATGGCGAAGGCGCCGCGGTGGTGGCAGGTCTTGACCAGCAGTTCGGTGTAGGCACGCATGAACGGCGCGGTCATGGCCACGGTGGCGCGGTCCGGCAGCACAAAGCGCGAGCCGGCGTCACGGAAGTACTTGATGATGCTGAACAGGTAGTCCCAGCGGCCGGCGTTCAGGCCGGAGGCGTGGTCGCGGAGTTCGTAGAGGATCTCGTCCATCTCGAATGCTGCGGGGATGGTCTCGATCAGGACGGTCGCGCGGATGGTGCCTTGCGGAATGCCGAGGTAGTCCTGGGCGAAGACGAAGACCTCGTTCCACAGCCGGGCCTCGAGGTGGCTCTCCATCTTGGGCAGGTAATAGTACGGGCCATGGCCATTCTTCAGCAGCTGCCTGGCGGTGTGGAAGAAGTGCAGGCCGAAGTCCACCAGGGCGCCTACGGTGTGTTCGCCGTCGATCAGCAGGTGGCGCTCTGCCATGTGCCAGCCGCGCGGGCGGGCGACAACGACGGCCAGCGGGGCATCGGTCCGGAGCGTATATTCCTTGCCCTCGGGGGACGTGTAGGCCAGGGTTCCCGCCGCGGCGTCGCGGAGGTTCAGGATTGATTCGATCACGTTGGACCAGGTGGGAGTGCTGGCGTCCTCGAGGTCCGCGAGCCAGACCTTGGCCCCGGAGTTCAGGGCATTAATGGCCATCTTGGCCGGTGCGGCCGGACCCGTCATTTCCACCCGGCGGTCCTGCAGGGCTGTCGGGGCCGGGGCCACCGTCCAGTCGCCTTCACGGATATCACGGGTTTCCGGCAGGAAATCGAGCCGGCCGGTGCGGGCCACCTCGTCGCGTTTGACCGCGCGGGCCTTGAGCAAATCCCCGCGGGTGGCGGCGAAACGCTGGTGCAATTGCTCAATGAAGGCCAGCGCCTCGGGTGTGAGGATCTCCTCCGCGCGGTCAACGGGGCGGCGGGCTGAAATGGTGAGGGCCATTGTGGTCCTTCCTGGTCGGTGAAGCAGGCGGCGAATCAGGCGTGGGTCAGCGCGGCGGCCGGGACCGTCGCATGGGCAGCCGCGACAACCGCCGCGGCGACGTCGGCGGCAACGTGGGGGTCGAAGACGCTGGGAATGATGTAGCTGGCATTGAGCTCGTCGTCGGCGACCCGGTTGGCGATCGCCGCGGCGGCGGCCACCAGCATCTCGGGGGTGATGTCCGCCGCCCCCGCGTCCAGCAGCCCGCGGAAGAACCCTGGGAAGGCCAGGACGTTGTTGATCTGGTTGGGGAAGTCGCTGCGGCCGGTCGCCACCACAGCGGCGTGCCGTGATGCGACCACCGGGTCGATTTCCGGCGTGGGGTTGGCCATGGCGAACACAATAGCGTCGTTGGCCATGGATGCCACCTGTTCTTCGCCGATCACGTGCGGTGCGCTGACGCCGATGAAGACGTCGGCTCCCTTGAGCGCCTCGTGAAGGGTGCCGGAGAAGCCCCGTTCGTTGGTGTTCTCGGCAATCCAGGTGCGGTGCTCGTCGCTGTACTGTTCGCCGAAGTGGATCGCTCCCGATCGGCCGGCGGCGATGATGTTGCGGGCCCCCTGTGCCTTTAGCAGCGCGATAATGGCGGAGCCGGCGGCGCCGACGCCCGAAACGACAATCCGGACCTCGGAGAGTTTTTTGTCCACCACGCGCAGGGCGTTGGTCAGGGCTGCCAGCGTGACGATTGCGGTTCCGTGCTGGTCGTCGTGGAAGACCGGGATGTCGAGCTCCTCGCGGAGCCGGGTTTCGATCTCGAAGCAGCGCGGAGCGGCGATGTCCTCAAGGTTGACCCCGCCATAGACCGGGGCGAGCGCCTTGACGATCCGGATGATTTCCTCCGTGTCCTGGGTGTCCAGGCAGACCGGCCAGGCGTCGACGTTGGCGAACTGCTTGAAGAGCGCGGCCTTGCCTTCCATGACCGGCAGTGCGGCGGCCGGGCCGATGTTGCCGAGGCCCAGGACGGCGGAGCCGTCGGTGACGACGGCGATGGTGTTGCGTTTGATGGTCAGGTTCCGGGCGGCCTCAGGGTTTTCCGCGATCGCCAGGCAGACGCGGGCGACGCCGGGGGTGTAGGCGCGGGAGAGGTCGTCGCGGTTGCGCAGCGCGACCTTCGGCACAACTTCCAGCTTGCCGCCGAGGTGCATCAGGAAGGTTCGGTCCGAGACGTTCCGGACCGTGACGCCGTCGAGCGCGTTGAGCGCGTCCTTGACACGTGCGGCGTGCTCGTCGTCCGTGGTGTTGCAGGTGACGTCGACTACCAGGGTCTCGTGGTGGGATTCGGTGACGTCCAGGGCCGTGATCGCGGCGCCGACCGCACCGACGGCGGCGGCCAGTTCGCTGGTGGCGGTGAAGCTCGAGGGCGCCTCCACGCGCAGGGTGATCGAATTTCCGGGGCTGGGATTCGCCATTGAATTTTCCTCCTAGTCGGCCCGCGGACGGGCTCTTACTGCACTAACTTATTTCGTATGATGGATATTATTATCTACTTTGTGGAAATACAACCCCCCCGGGGTCCGTCGGCGGCGGGGGCGGTACTGTATCTTGTGTCCACTAGGCACTTTTTTCACGATGTGGATAAAATTTGTCGTAAGCAACCCCTCAGGAGAGCAAAGTTATGGCGGAAAAAGCCCCCGGAGGCGTGCAGTCCGTTGAACGCGTCTTCGAACTTCTGGAACTGATCACCGATGCCGGCGGCGACGTCACCCTCAGCGAACTCTCGTCCTCCACCGATCTGCCGCTTCCCACCATCCACCGGCTGCTGCGCACCCTCGTCACCCTGGGCTACATCAGGCAGCTGCCGAACCGCCGCTATGCCCTGGGCCCGCGCCTGATCCGTCTGGGCGAGGCGGCGAACAAGCAGCTCGGGGCGCTCGCCCGGCCGCAGCTCCAGTCCCTCGTGGAACGGCTCGGGGAAACCGCCAACATGGCTGTGCTGGACTCTGACATGGTGATGTACGTGGCCCAGGTCCCGTCCCTGCACTCCATGCGGATGATCACCGAAGTGGGCCGCCGCGGTTACATGCACGCCACCGGCATGGGCAAGGCGATCCTGGCCCAGCTGGACGATGAGACGGTGCGTGGCATCGTGACCCGGAAGGGCATGCCCACACCCACACCGAAGAGCATCGGCGACGTCGAATCCCTGCTCGCCGACTTGAAGCTGATCCGCAGCCGCGGCTATTCGATCGATGAGGAAGAGCAGGAGATCGGCGTCCGCTGCTTCGCGATTGCCATCCCCAACGCGCCGACCCCCGCGGCGATTTCCGTCTCCGGGCCCGTTTCCCGGGTGGACGAGACTTTCGCGGACCGGGCTGTGCCGTTGCTGCGCGAGGCAGCCCTGGCGATCTCCCAGGACCTCAACAAGAGCTGACATCCAGCGGCCGTGCCGCAGTCCGCCAGGCCAGGTTGCGGCCCCTTTTCCTTCACGGGGAGGGGCCGCAACGCTCATGCCGGTGGGGCGCAGGGACTAGTGCTCGGATGTCGCGGCGGACTCCACCGGGACTTCCTTGCCGTCGCAGTCGATCAGTTTGCCGTTCTCGTAGCGGTCGCCCTCGGCCAGGCACTGGAGGTCTTCCTCGCGGATGACCCGGCCCGTTCCGGCCACGAAGACCGACTGGTTCTCCGAGTTGCCCTTCTTTAGGTGGTTGAAGAGCAGGTTCAGCGCGATGGCCATGACCGCTGCGGAGCTGATGCCGGAATGGAAAATCGTTGCGAACCAGCTGGGGAACTTGTCGTAGAACGTGGGGGCGGCGATCGGGATCATCCCGAAGCCGATGGAGGCGGCGACGATGATCAGGTTCATGTTGTTCCGGTACTCCACCTTGGCCAGGGTCCGGATGCCGCTCGCGGCCACCGTGCCGAAGAGCACGATCCCCGCACCGCCCAGGACGGCTGTGGGGACCGCCGCGACCACGCGGCCGAGCACCGGCAGCAGGCCCAGCAGCACCAGGATGACGCCGCCGGCCGCCACCACATAGCGGCTCTTGATCTTGGTGACGGCGACCAAGCCAACGTTCTGGGCGAACGCGCTCTGCGTGAAGGAACCGAAGACCGGCGCCACGAGGCTGGAAACCATATCTGCCCGCAGGCCCGCGGCGATCCGCTTCGAATCGACCCGGGTGCCCACGATTTCGCCGACGGCCAGGATGTCGGCCATGGTCTCGGTCAGGATGACCAGGACCACGATCAGCATGGAGATGATGGCGGCAGCCTCGAAGGTGGGTGCGCCGAGGTGGAACGGTGCGGGGAAGGCGACGATCGGGCCGTCACCAACCTTTGAGAAGTCCGCCATGCCGGTCACGACGGCCACCCCGGTTCCGGCGACCATGGCCAGCAGGATGGACAGGCGGGAAATGGTGGCGCTGCCGACCTTGCTCAGCAGGAGCACGAGGGCCAGGGTGATGGCCGCCAGCCCGATGTTGGCCACGCTCCCATAGTCCGCCGCCTTCTTGTTCCCGCCCATCGCCCAGTTGGCCGCCACGGGCATCAGCGTGAGGCCGATGGTGGTGATGACTGTGCCGGTGACCACCGGCGGGAAGAACCGGACAATCTTGGAGAACACCGGGGCGATCAGCAGCCCGATGGCTGCAGAGGCAATGACAGCGCCGAAGACGGCCGGGAGGCCGCCTCCGCCGGTGACGATGGCGACCATGGTCGCCACGCTGGCGAAGGAGACGCCTTGGACCAGGGGCAGCTGGGAGCCGAAGAACGGCACGCCCAGGGTCTGGAGCAGCGTTGCCAGGCCGCCCATGAAGAGGGCCGCGGCGATCAGGACCCCGACGTCGGCCGGGGCCAGGCCGGCGGCCTGGCCGACGATCAGGGGGACGGCGATGATGCCGCCGTACATGGTCAGGACGTGCTGGAAGCCGTAGGCGAAGCTACTTCCGACGGAGAGCCGTTGGTCCTCGGGGCGGAGAGTGCCGCCGGTGCCGCCGGTGCCGCGGGTGCGTGGCAGCCGGGCGGTCAATTTTTTGCGTGCGTTCATGGCAGACCTTCTTGGTTCATGGCGGACGTCGTTGTCCGGCTAACAATGTCTGGCTAACGGGTGCCGGAGTGCCGGCGCCGGAGGCCCGGGCCGGCCGGCCCGGGAGTCCTAGCAGAAGCCGGCGATCCCGGACCAGGCGATTTCTGCGGGGCTGGCGTCTTCACGCTGGACAGTGGCCTCGATCAGGCCGTAGGGGCGGTCGGCGGCGAAGAAGACCTCGTTGGGGTTGTCGAGGCCAAAGGGCGAGAGGTCGACGAGGAAGTGGTGCTTGTTGGGCATGGAGAACTTGATCTCGTCGATCTCGGTGTGCGCTTCCAGGACCTTGGCGCCCATGTCGAAGAGGGTCTGCTGCAGGGCGTGGGAGTAGTTTTCGCTGAAGCCCTCCAGCAGCAGGCTCTTGACGTCCTCGTAGCTCTTGTTGAAGTCGAACGTGCCGAAATCGGTGCCGGTCCTGAAGCGCCAGCGGGCCGATACGTCCGTGGCGAGGATGCGGTCGGACGTTTCCGGGAGGGTGGTGTACTTGTCCCGCGGGAAGCCGCTGAACCCGGACTGGGTCGACTTCAACACGGTGAGGTCCTTGAGCCCGGCGATGAGGTGCTCGGTACCGCTGTCGCGGACAAGGACCGCGGTGCGGACTTCCTGGCCGCTGCGGACGAAGGAGTGGTCGTGCCCGGTCCCGTGGGCCTGGATCCGGTCCCATTTGTAGGATTCGGCTGCCCAGCGGCCGCCGGTGACCCAGTCGAAGTTCGAGGTGAAGTGCTTGCCTAGCCGCAGCAGGAAGGCTTCCGGGGAGCCGATGCCGTCCCGGGCGAAGGCATAGATGGTGTTCTTTTGGGTGTCCGTGGCCACCACATGGCTGTTGTCGCCTTCGAGGTGGGCAGCCGCGAAGTCCCCGCGCAACTGCGAGGTGACATTCAGGTCTTCGATTTCATGGCGGTCGGTGTCCCTGGTGATCTTGACGACCCGGACTTCGGCTTTTCCGTACTGGTTGTGGCCGAGGACGATCTTGTTGCTCATGGTCTGATTCCCAACTTCAGGTATGTGGCACCAAAGTCCCACATAGAAATTAAGCGCGTGTTTCCCGCGCGTTTCTCATTCCGTCGGCCCACAAAAAAGAGCCGACATCAGTTGATGCCAGCTCATTACGACCCTGCCTGCTGCTCCCAGGTTACGTGACCTGCGCCACGAATTGGGATTAAGCGTAGCCCGGTCCGGGCGTGGTGTACATCACTTTTCGAAAAAACGGTTTGTGACCGCGGCGGCCAACGCACTTGACCACCGGCTCCGCCCGCCCCTACTCTTTTCCACATAACAATAAATTATTTCCAAAATGTGGAACTCTTCCGCGTGCTTCGACTCGGTGCGGAGAAGCGCCCACGCAATGCATGAGGAGGAATCCATGAACTCGCAGGAGACGGACAGTGCCGTTGAATTTCCGGCGCCCGGGGTGGAGCTGTACCTGCCGTTCGCCGCCACGGACTTCGGCGCCACGGACCCAGACTTCTACATTCCGGCCGACTGCGAGCGGAGGGACCGCGGCTTTTCCCGGTGGCTCCGCGCGCTGCCGCTCTTTGGCCGGTAGGCGTTTCGTTTGGGCGGTAGGGCGGTTGGGCGGTGGCAGGGCCTTGGCGTGAAGACCCGGAAATAGAGATTTCACATAACGAAAACAGGCTTCCATCAAATTGGGCGCGCCGCGCGGACATCCCGGTGCTACTGTCGATCTTGCCAACGGCGGGCAGCCCGGGACGCGGGAAGCTATCTACCAGGCGCAACCTTCAATGCACATGCTGAAGACTGGTCACCGTCGCATACGGCCCTTGCGTACCCGTCACGGTGTACAGGCTTCCGCAGGTAGGGAGTGGCGGCATGACTACAACCGATACGGCCCAGAAGTTCCTGGCGAGATCCATCGAGTTGGCCACGGCCAACGTCCTGAACGGCGGCGGCCCGTTCGGCGCAGTGGTGGTCACTGCGGACGGGCTAGCGTTCGAAGGCGTCAACCGCGTCACCGCCACCAACGATCCCACGGCGCACGCCGAGGTCACGGCCATCCGGCAGGCCTGCAGCGAACTTGGCACTTTCGATCTCAGCGGAGCCACGCTCTACTGCAGCTGCGAGCCGTGCCCCATGTGCCTGGCGTCCGCACTGTGGGCGCGGGTGTCACGCGTGATGTTCGCCGCGGACCGGCACGATGCCGCGGCTGCGGGGTTCGATGACGCCGTCTTCTACGAATACTTCGAAAACGACCGGCGCGACACGCTCATGCCGGTGGGCAGGCTGCAACTGACAGACCCGCAAGCGCCCGCGGCACTGGATCCCTTCAAGGCCTGGAACTCGCTTGAGTCCCGGACCGACTACTAGCGCCGGGGACTGCGGCCATGTTGGATCTGCTCCCGCACCTGGGCACATGGCGGCCGGCCGCGTCCGGGCAGCTCTGCGCGGTGGCCACCGTCGTGGGCACTGCCGGATCAGTGCCGAGGCCCGTGGGCACCTCCATGCTGGTCTCGGAGACCGGCGAGGTGCTGGGCAGCCTGTCCGGTGGATGCGTTGAAGGGGCCGTTGTGGAAGCGGCCCTGGAGGCAATGCGCGACGGCGGGACGCGCCGGGAGTTCTTCGGCTACAGCGCCGAGGACGCGTTTGCCGCCGGGCTGACCTGCGGCGGCGGGCTGGAAATCCACATCGAACCCCTGGGCGCAGGGCCCGGCCGGCTGCGGCTGGACAGCCTGCAGGCCCTGGCCGGGAGGCATCCGGCCGGGGCCGCGCTGATCCGCAGGATGGACGCCGGCGGACGCGGCGCCGTCGTGGTTCCAGACCCGGCGGCCTTCCAGGTACTGCAGTCGGCCGAACTCGCCGCGATGCTCGGTGCGGGCGGTTCCGCCGGTGCCGGGCTCGCGATGCGGGCGGCAGCAGCCCAGTTGGAACCGCTGCTGAGGGGAGGCCGTACAGGGCTGGTCCGGATCGCGCCCGCGGGGGAGCGCCAGCAGGAACCCGTGAGCCTGCTGGTGGAGAGCCGGCTACCGGCACCGCGCCTGCTGATCTTCGGCGCCAATGACTTCGGTGCGGCACTCGTGCCGGCCGCGAAACTCCTGGGCTTCCATGTCACGGTGTGCGATGCGCGCCCGGCGTTCGCACAGCAGGACAGGTTCGGCGCCGCGGACGAGGTGGCCACGGCCTGGCCGCACCGGTACCTGGCGGACCAGGCACGGGCCGGCCGCACCGACGCACGGACGGCCATCTGCGTCCTCACGCACGATCCGAAATTCGATGTCCCGCTCCTGCAGGCCGCGCTCGGCCTGGACGTGGGCTATGTCGGCGCCATGGGGTCCAGGCGAAGCCACCGCGGGCGGATGGACGCTCTGCGGCAGGCCGGCGTGGCCGACGGCGACCTGGCCCGGCTGCACTCACCCATCGGCCTGGACCTCGGCGCCGTCACGCCGGAAGAGGTCGCGGTGTCCATCACGGCAGAACTCGTGGCCAACCGGAGCAAGGCCGCCGGGCTGGTCCAGGGCAGCGCGTCCCTGAAGGATTCCAGCGGCCCCATTCACCACTACGCCCGAAATCACCAAGACAGCAGTCCTCAAGACAGCAGCCATCGCGACAGCAGCGCCGGCATGCCGGCATCCCAGGAGGCCCAGTGGACATGAACACCATCGAGGCCGTGCTCCGCACCGCGGATCCGGCGCAGTGGCGCGAAGGGGACGCCTGGCTCGCAGGGGGCACCGTGCTTTTCTCCGCGGGGAGCCCCGCCCCCGGACAGGAACCGCTCCGGCGCCTTCTGGACCTCGGCTCCACGGACTGGACACCCCTGGCGTTGTCGGCGGACGGCATCGAGCTGGCGGCAACCTGCACCATCGCGCAACTGTACGCGTTCCCCGGCTCGGCCGCCGGCCGGGGGCTGGCCGGGAACTGGCCCGGCGTGGAACTCGTCCGCCCCTGCTGCGAGTCCTTTGTGGCCTCCTTCAAGGTCTGGAACATGTCCACGGTGGGCGGCAACCTGTGCACTTCCCTGCCGGCCGGGCCCATGATCTCGCTTTGCGCGGCGCTCGACGCCACGGCCACCATTCTGGGCCCCGGCGGCGCCCGCCGCACGCTCCCGGTGCTGGACTTCGTTACGGGCGACGGGACGAACTGCCTCGCTCCCGGCGAGCTCCTGCGCAGCGTGGGCCTGCCGGCGGTGGCACTGTCCTCCCGGGTGGCCTTCCGCCGGCTGTCGCTGAGCAACCTGGGCAGGTCAGCGGTGCTGCTGATTGGAAGGCTCGACGCCGGCGGCACCCTGGTCCTGACCGTCACCGCAGCCACCAAGCGCCCCGTGCAGCTGCGTCTGGAGTCCTCCGCGGCGGCGCTCGCCGGCGCCCTCACTGATGCTCTCCCCGAGGCCTTGGATACCGCCGTCCCCGATGACCTGTACCACGACGACGTCCACGGCCTGCCCGCCTGGCGCAAGGACATGACGTACCGGCTGGCCCATGAAATCCAGGCCGAACTCACCGCCCCGGCAGACCGCGACCCGTTACGCATATCCGGTGACTTCTGGCCGCCGCGGGGCGGGACCCTTAACGGTGGACCCCGGACGGAAGGTGCCTGAGCATGAGAATCGAGATCAACGGCATCCCGGCGCAGGCCGAACCCCGCCCCGGCCAGTGCCTGCGGACGTACCTTCGCGAGCAGGGGAACCTGGGTGTCAAGAAGGGCTGCGACGCCGGCGATTGCGGCGCCTGCACGGTGCATGTGGACGGGGTGCCGGTGCACAGCTGCATTTATCCCGCCGTCCGCGCGGAAGGCCGCGCGGTCACCACGGTGGAAGGATTGGCTGCCGCCCGCGCCTCCGGCGCCTCCGGTGACCCCAACAGCGCCGCACTTCATCCGATGCAGCAGCAGTTCCTGGACCGGCAGGGTTTCCAGTGCGGTTTTTGCACGGCCGGCATGGTGATGACGGCCGCGACGTTCGATGAGGAGCAGAAGGCGGACCTGCCGCGGAACCTGAAGGGCAACCTGTGCCGGTGCACCGGGTACACGGCCATCGAGGACGCCGTCTGCGGGAGGGGGAGCCGCCCGGACACCTCAGCCCCGGACACCTCTTCTGAGCGGCCCGGCCGGCCGGAGCCGCGCCCCGGACAACTGGGCGACGACGCTCCTGCCCCCGCCGGCCTCGCCATCGTCACGGGGCAGGCCCGCTACACCCTGGACGTCCCGGCCGAAGAGCTGCCCGGGCTGCTGCACGCGAAACTGCTGCGCTCCCCGCATGCCCACGCCCGGATCCGATCCATCGACGCAGCAGCCGCGCTGGCGATTCCCGGCGTCGCGGCGGTCTTCACCCATGAGGACTCCCCGGCGCAGCTGTTTTCGACCGCGCAGCACGAGCTCTACACGGACGACCCGGACGACACCCGCGTCTTTGACGACGTCGTGCGGTTCACCGGCCAGCGCGTCGCCGCCGTCGTCGCCGGGACGGTGGCGGCGGCGGAGGCAGGCGTGCGGGCCCTGAAGGTCGACTACGAGGTGCTGGATGCGGTCTTTACCCCGGAGAACGCCATGCTCCCCGGCGCCCCCGCCCTCCACGGGGACAAGGACGCAACCACGGCCCGCATCAGCCGGCCGGAGCGGAACGTCGTCGCGGAACTGCATTCCGAGCTCGGCGATATGGCGGCCGGGTTCGCCGCGGCGGACTTCATCCACGAACACACCTACCGGACTCAACGGGTGCAGCACATGGCGCTCGAAACCCATGCCTCCATCGCCTCCATCGGCGGTGACGGGCGGCTGCTGATCCGCACCTCCAGCCAGGTCCCGTTCCTGGTGCGGCGCACCCTGGGGCGGGTGTTCGGCCTGCCGGAAGAGCAGATCCGGGTGGTTGCCGGACGGGTGGGCGGCGGTTTTGGCGGCAAACAAGAGGTGCTCACCGAGGACGTTGTCGCTCTGGCGGCCCTGAAGCTCAACCGCCCCGTGCAGCTTGAATTCACCCGGACCGAACAGTTCACCGCCGCCACCACCAAGCATCCCTTCACCATCCATCTCACGGCCGGCGCCAGCCGCGACGGGAGGCTGACCGCACTGAAGCTGGAGGTGCTCACCAACACCGGCGCCTATGGCAACCACGCCACCGGGGTCATGTTCCACGGCTGCGGCGAGTCGTTGGCGGTGTACAAGTGCGCCAACAAGAAAGTGGACGCCCACGCCGTGTACACCAACACCGTGCCGTCCGGTGCCTTCCGCGGCTACGGGCTCAGCCAGATGATCTTCGCGATCGAATCCGGCATCGACGAGCTCGCGGCAGCGATCGGCATGAACCCCCTGGAGTTCCGCCGCCGGAACATGGTCCGGGAAGGCGACGACATGCTGTCCATCCGCGACGAGCCCCAGGAAGATGTCCGCTACGGAAGCTACGGCCTGGACCAGTGCACGAAGCTGGTAGAGGACGCCCTGGCCCGTGGACGGGAACGCTGCCGCGCGGCCGGCCTCGACAGCCCGGGACCGGACTGGGTGGTCGGGGAGGGGACTGCCCTGTCCATGATCGACACCGTCCCGCCACGCGGCCACTATGCCCACTCCAGGCTCCGGCTCCTGCCCGACGGGACCTACGCCGCCGACGTCGGGACGGCAGAATTCGGCAACGGCACCACCACCGTCCACGCGCAGCTCGCGGCCACCGCGCTGTCCACCTCCGCCGCCCGCGTCACCCTCCGGCAGTCCGACACCGACCTCGTGGACCACGATTCGGGCGCGTTCGGATCTGCCGGCACCGTGGTGGCCGGCAAAGCGACGCTGGCCGCCGCAGAGGACCTCGCCCTCCGCATCCGCGCCTTCGCCGCCGGCCTCCGCCGCGTGCCGCCCTCCGGCTGCGTCCTGGACGGGGACGCCGTGGTCTGCGAGGGAACCCGGGTGCCCCTGACGGATATTTACGACGCCGCTGAGCAGGCCGGCGTCGAGCTCGCCGCCGAGGGGCGTTGCGGCGGGACGCCGCGCTCGGTGGCGTTCAATGTCCAGGGCTTCCGGGTGGCGGTGAACACCGGGACGGGGGAGCTGCGGATCCTGCAGAGCGTGCAGGCGGCCGATGCCGGCGTGGTGGTCAACCCGCGCCAGTGCCGCGGCCAGATCGAAGGCGGGATCGCGCAGGCCCTCGGCTCTGCGCTCTACGAGGAGGTCACAGTGGACGACGCCGGCCGCGTCACCACCGACGTCCTGCGGCAGTACCACGTCCCCTCCTTCGCCGACGTGCCGCGCAGCGAGGTGTACTTCGCCGACACCAGCGACAAGCTGGGCCCGCTGGGCGCGAAGTCGATGAGCGAGAGCCCGTTCAACCCGGTGGCGCCGGCGCTCGCGAACGCCATCCGGAACGCCACCGGCGTGAGGTTTTCCGAGCTGCCCATCTCCCGGGACAAGATTTACCTGGCCCTGAAGGAGGCGGGGCTGGTTCCCCCGCTTTGAGGCCGTTAACGGCCTATAGTCGGACGATGGAACAACGAATCTTGGGCAAAACCGGACGAAACGTCTCCACCGTCGGGCTGGGGACCTGGCAGCTCGGCGCGGACTGGGGCAACGTGGACCCCGCGCAGGCGCAGGCCATCCTGGCGGCCTCCGTCGAAGCGGGCGTCACGTTCTTCGACACCGCGGACGTCTATGGCGACGGCCGCAGCGAGCAGGCCATCGGCGCATTCCTCGCGGACAACCCCGGCCTGGACATCACGGTGGCCACCAAGATGGGCCGGCGGGTGGAGCAGCGGCCGGAGAACTACAACCTCGCCAACTTCCGCGAATGGACGGACCGGTCGCGGCGCAACCTGGGCGTCGAGCAGCTGGATCTGGTCCAGCTGCACTGCCCGCCCACCGCCGTGTACAGCAACGACGAGGTCTACGACGCGCTGGACACGCTCGTGGCCGAGGGCGCCATCCGGAACTACGGCGTCAGTGTGGAGCGGACCGAGGAAGCCCTCGAGGCCATGCGCCACGAAGGCACCGCCACCGTGCAGATCATCCTCAACGCCTTCCGGCTCAAGCCGCTGGACAAGGTGCTGCCCGCGGCTGAGGCCGCCGGCGTGGGCATCATCGCCCGCGTCCCGCTCGCCTCCGGGCTGCTCTCCGGAAGATACACTGCGGACACGACCTTCGCCGAGGACGACCACCGGAACTATAACCGCACCGGCTCAGCGTTCGACGTCGGGGAGACCTTCTCCGGCGTGGACTTCGGCCAGGGCCTCAAAGCGGTGGCCGAGTTCGAGGAACTGGTGCCCGACGGCGTCAGCACCGCCCAGGCGGCCATCGCCTGGATCGCGGCGCAGGACGGCGTCAGCACGGTGATCCCGGGCGCGCGGAACGTGGACCAGGCGCGCGCCAACGCCGCCGCGGCGGATGTCAGCGGCATTGACGCCACCTTCGACGTCGGCGTCCGCGAAATCTATGACCGCTACTTCCGCGAATCGATCCACCCCCGCTGGTAGACCCTCCTCAAACCAATGCAGGGTCAGAAACGGCCCATGGCGGCGTGGTTCAGGGCCGTAGCTGACCTCGCGTTGTGGTTGGCGTAGCCGACGTTAGGCCGGCGGGTACCACACCCGCTTCCCCTCAACGCGGGCGAAGGAAGTCAGGGTGTGGGGTTTCGCGGACTTTTCCGTCATGATGTCCAGCACCCCGACATTCCGGACCAGGAGCGCGTCACCGATCAGCGAGCGGTGGCAGCGCCACGGGACGGCTTCCGCGCACATGATTGCCGAATCGTTGGCCCGCCCGCGGTCCAGCAGCTGGTCGATGGCCGCGGAGAATTCTTCGGTCTGCATGTAGTCCGCATATCCCCGAAACGACGCGTTGCGCCAGGCGCCGTTGGGGCTGTCCTTCCGGGCGTGCCGCAGACCACCGAGGGATTCCATTCGCCGGTAGGTGATTCCGCTGGCCCRCACGCTCGCGGCCAGCGCGTCCCCGTTGAACTGTGGATTGTGGCGCGACTTCGGGACGGTGCGCACGTCGATCAGCTTCTTGACGCCGTGGGCCTGCAGGATGCCGATGAATTCGCCAATGGGATGAGTGGAGTGCCCCACCGTGAAGATGGTCATGTCCGTCATCCCCCCATGCTAAAGCGGCTCGCCTGCGCCGACGGTGTAGCGGCCCGGATATTCTGGAGGACCTACCGGCTGTCAACGAAACGGGTACGGAATGACTTCATCCTCCATCGATGGCTTTGTTGACCGTCTTGCGGCCGTGGCAACAGGACCCGGGTGCAACAACTTCTTCGATCACACCGCGCCGGGAAATGCGCAGCGCCGGCGGAACCTGACCATCTACCTGCGGGAGATGCAGGACCGCGACCCCAAGGTCCTGCTCGTGGGGGAAGCCCCCGGTTACAGGGGCATGGGGATCACCGGGGTTCCCTTCACGAACCGCACCATGTTCGAGGGCCCCGCCAACGAGTTTGGGCTTTTCGGGCCGGGGAAGGGCTACGTGCTCCCGGCGGAAGCTGCGGGAATCGCTGCGGAGCCGACGGCCACGGTGATGTGGCAGGTGCTGGCCGAGCTGGAATTCCTGCCCCTGCTGTGGAGCGCCTGCCCGTGGCACACCCACGTGCCCGGGCGGCCGCTGTCCAACCGCACGCCAAAGGCTTCCGAGGCTGCGCTGGGAACTCCGTTTTGGCAGGCGCTCGCTGAGGCGTTCCGCATCGACACCGTGGTGGCCGTGGGCAACGTGGCCTACCGCAGCCTGCAGCGCAGCGGCATGGACGTGCCGAAAATCAGGCACCCGGCGCACGGCGGCCGGTCCGGGTTCAAGCGTGGACTGCAGGAGTTTTTGGCTCACTCGCGCTAAAACCGGCGCTAGTCCAGGAGGTGCAGCTGGTCGGCAGAGTCGAGGTCCTCGCCGTTGGAGAGGTCGCTGCAATCCACCAGATCAACCAGGTCCGGGTGGGCCCGCAGGAAATGCCGGGCGCCGGCGTCGCCCGTAGCGGTTTCCGCGGCTTCGGTTCGAAGACCGGCATCGAGCAGCAGCGGGTGTCCCCGCTGCAGTTTCCCGTCCGCGTCGCGGTAGGCGGCCGCCGTCACCCGGCCTGGCCGGTGGGACCCCAGCAGCCGGGTGACGGTCTTTTTGGTCAGGCCGGGCTCGTCCACCAGCGCAATGAGCACATGGTCCTCCGGGGCCGCAGCGGTGATACCGGCCCGGAACGAGCTGCCCATCCCGCTGGCCCAGTGCGGGTTGTCGATGACCCGGTGCCGGCCGAGTTCGGTGGCGGCGCGGACCCTTGCCGCATCCGCGCCAAGCACCACCACCACCTCCCGGCAGCCGCCCGATAGCAGCACGTCAGCGAGCACTTCGACCAGCGTGCGGCCGCGGAGGGGGAGCAATGCCTTCGGCCCGAGCCCCAGCCGCGTCCCGGCTCCGGCGGCCAGCAGCACCGCCGTCGTGCCGCCGGATCCGGTGCCGTGCGCTCTGCTGTCGCTCATCTGCCCACCATAACGCGCTTCTCAGGCGTCGCCGCCCGCTCCGCCGGTGGTCCCGGCGGTGACGTCCAGGAGCTTGTAGCGGTCTATCGCGTAGGCGGGCACCCCGCCGTCGACCTCTCCGCGCGAGGCCAGCAGCTGGAGGGTCTTCACTACAATCGAGTGCGTGTCGTTCTTGAAGAAACGGCGGGCCGCGGCGCGGGTGTCGGAGAAGCCGAAGCCGTCCGCGCCGAGCGAGGCGAACTGGTGCGGCAGGAACTGCCGGATCTGGTCCGGCACGGCCTTCATGTAGTCGGTGACCGCCACGACCGGCCCGGTGGCACCGGCGAGCTGCTGGGCCACGAACGGGACGCGGGCGGGCTGGCCGGGGTTGAGGAAGGCCTCTTCCTCGGCGGCCATGGCGTCGCGGCGGAGTTCGGTCCAGGAGGTCACGGACCAGACGTCCGCCGAGACGCCCCAGTCCTCGGCGAGGATCCGCTGGGCTTCGAGGGCCCACGGAACGGACACGCCGGAGGCCAGGATCTGGCTTTTAGGCCCGTCAAAGTCCGACGCCGACACCCGGTAGATGCCTTTCAGGACACCGTTGACGTCGAGGTTTTCGGGTTCGGCCGGCTGCACGATCGGCTCGTTGTACACCGTGAGGTAGTACATCAGGTTCCGCGACGGATCGTTGCCGGCAATTTCTTTCCCGGCTTCGCCGCGCCCATACATCCGCTCCAGGCCGTCCCGGATGATGTGGCCCATTTCGTACCCGAACGCCGGGTCGTAGGTGATGACGGCCGGGTTGGTTGCCGCCAGGATCGGGGAGTGCCCGTCGGCATGCTGCAGGCCTTCGCCGGTCAGCGTGGTGCGTCCTGCCGTGGCGCCGATGATGAACCCGCGGGTCATCTGGTCGGCGGCCGCCCAGAAGGAATCGCCGGTGCGCTGGAAGCCGAACATCGAGTAGAAGACGTAGACCGGCACGAGCGGTTCGCCGTGCGTGGCGTAGGACGTTCCGGCGGCGGTGAAGGCCGCCACCGCCCCGGCTTCATTGATGCCCGGGTGGATCAGCTGGCCCTGGGCCGATTCCCTATAGGCAAGGACGAGCTCCCGGTCCACGGAGAGGTAGCCCTGGCCGTCCGGGTTGTAGATCTTCGCCGTCGGGAAGAACGCGTCCATGCCGAATGTGCGGGATTCGTCCGGCACGATCGGGACAATGCGGTGTCCGAACTTTTTGTCCCGGAGCAGGTCCCTGAGCAGGCGCACAAAGGCCATGGTGGTGGCTGAACGCTGCTTGCCGGAGCCTCGCTTGGCGGCCCCATAGGATGCGGGATCGGGCAGTTCCACGGGCGCATGGTCCGGCCGCCGCTCGGGGACGAAGCCGCCGAGTTGCTTGCGGCGGTCCATCAGGTACTGGATCTCGGGGGAGTCCATGCCGGGGTGGTAGTACGGCGGCCGGTAGAGGTCCGCTTCGAGCTGGTCGTCCGTGATCGGGATGCGCAGGTGGTCGCGGAAGGCCTTGAGGTCCGCGAGGGTGAGCTTCTTCATCTGGTGGGTCGCGTTGCGGCCCTCGAAGTGGGTGCCCAGGCCGTAGCCCTTGACCGTGTGCGCC
>NZ_JBFTZW010000008.1:0-104504 GCF_056406555.1 Arthrobacter sp. P1_B4 | reverse complement strand
GAGTGGGCATGAGGGCATTGTGTCCATTCCTGGGCGTGGGCCCTGGACATGTCCGCCGGGCCGGATGGTGGGCCAGGTGCGGACATGCTCAGTGCTGTCGCGGGACATGCTCATTCTTGGTGGCCTGGAGTGGGCATGAGGGCATTGTGTCCATTCCTGGGCGTGGGCCCTGGACATGTCCGCCGGGCCGGATGGTGGGCCGGGGTGTCGCTGCCGCGGCGGCCACTAGTGCGTCAGCTCAGGGCGTTGCGGCGGCCCTCGAAGGCCCTGCCGAGGGTGACTTCGTCGGCGTATTCCAGGTCCCCGCCCACGGGCAGGCCGGACGCCAGCCGGGTGACGGCGATGCCAATCGACTTGAGCATCCGGGCCAGATACGTCGCCGTGGCCTCGCCCTCGAGGTTGGGGTCGGTGGCGATGATGATTTCCTGGATGGCGCCGTCGTTGAGCCGGGTCAGCAGCTCACGGATCCGGAGCTGTTCCGGACCGATCCCGGCGATCGGATTAATCGCGCCGCCCAGCACGTGGTACCTGCCGCGGAAGGACCGCGTGCGTTCCACCGCCAGGACGTCCTTGGATTCTTCGACGACGCAGATAACCGTGGGGTCCCGGCGCGGGTCGCGGCAGATGTTGCACAGTTCCTGCTCGGTCACGTTCCCGCAAACCGTGCAGAACTTGACCCGTTCCTTCACGGTGGTGATGGCATCGACAAGCCGCTTCATGTCCTGCGGATCGGCCTCGAGGATGTGGAAGGCCAGCCGCTGGGCTGACTTGGGCCCCACTCCGGGAAGGCGTCCGAGCTCGTCGATCAGCTCTTGAACTGCGCCTTCGTACACAATGTCCTCGTTCGTTTGGAGTGGGGCCGGGGCCAGCCGGCAGGGGGTCTGCTAGAAGCGGGGCGGCAGCGGGCTTCCATCCAGGGAGCGCTCTTCCACCAGTTTCCCGCCCAGAATACGCTCGACGGCGGCCCGGCCGAAGACGCCCGATTCCTCGATCGTTTCGTCGTCGGCGCTGGGGATGTCCTGTACGTAGACGGTGGTCGCGGCGGCGGCTCGGGCGGGGGCCTTCGCCCGCCCGGCCTCGGCCTCGGGACTGTTCGACAGCCGCTGGTACAGGCTTTGCCGGCCTGCCGGAGCGGCAGCGTCGGGAACGGCAGTGACCGCAACAGCCTCCGCGACGGCAGCTACGGCAGCGGCGGCCACACGCGGCGCAACAGACTCCGCAACCGCCGGCGCCGGAGCCGCTTCGGCCCGGGCCTGGTGGTCCGAGGCCAGTCCGGACGGCGCGGACACGACACCCGCGTACTCCGGGATCTGTGCCGCCGCCGGCTCGTAGTGCACAGGCTTCGGCTCGGGCTCGGACGCAGCGGGCTCGACATCCGGGCTCGTGTACCGGCCGAGGTTCGAATCTGTGCCGACCGTCCAGACGCCGGGTGACTGCTCGACGGCGCGGGCCCACGCGTCATCCGACGCGTCCGGGTCTGCGCCCGGTGTCCCGGCCGGGGAACCGGCGGTTTTGGATGCCGGCGCGGCAGGGGACTTGCGGGCCGGAGCGGTAGCGACAGCCGCGGGCTCGGGGCGGCGCAGCGTGGCTACGGGCGAGGGGTCCCAACCCAGGGGTGGTTCCTCGTCCAGCGGAGGGGCGTCCTCGTCCCGGGGCGGTCCCCAGTCGTCATCGGCGTAGGACCCGGAAGGCTCCGAAGGGCCATCCGAGCCGGCTGCTGGCTCGGCTGCGCTGACCTGAGATTGGATCGCGGGGGCAGGCGCCTGCGGTTCCGCTGCCGGCTCGGCTGCCGGCGCGGCTGCGCGGACCTGAGCCTGGGCCGCGGGGGCCGGAGTGGGTTGCGTCGAAGGCATTGAGGCGGCGGGAACGTGCGCCGCGGCCGCCCGCGAGGGGACGGCTTCAGCGGCATCGTTGGCCGGAGATGGGGCCTGCTGGGGAGCCGGGCTCAGGCCCCAGGCGACGTCGGCCGATGTCGCCTGGCTTGCGGACGATGCCGGGGTCTCCGGGCTAGCCGGCGGCGCTTTTGGGTTTGGCTCAGAGCTCGCTGGGCTGTTGCTGCTGCCGGCCACGGCCCGGATCTGGCAATCGATGCCGATGGTCTTGTGGATCGCCTGCCGGAGGTTCTCGGCGTGGTCGGCCCGGCCGAAGGCGCCCGCCAGCCCCGTGGTGGTGAACGCGAGGGTCAGGACGTGGTCCTCGAAGTGGCCGACCTGGGCGTTGGGTTCCACCAGTGCCCAGGTGCTGCGTTTGATCTTGGTGAGCGTTTGCAGGATTTCGGGCCAGGCGCGGCGCAAAACCTCCACGTCGGCTCCGGGGCCGGCGGCAGACCCGGGAGCAGCGGCAGGCGCCCTGCCGGGCTCGGCCGGCTCGGGGCGCGCAGGGACGGAAGGTGCTGGGGTAGATGCCGCGGGGGCGGACGGTGCGGGGGCGGATGGGGCAGCCGCTGAGGCAGTCTCTGACGCGGGCAGGGACGGAGGCGCGGCGGCGGGACCTGCGGCCGGGGCGGGCCGGCTGGCCGCCGCGGGTTCGTCCACAGGCCAGTCGCTGGTGCTGACCCGTGGCGCCGTCAGCGGTTCTCGGACGGGCTCGTCCTGCCTGGCGGGCGCGGAGACTGTGGCCGGCGGCTGCTCGCCCTGACGCGGGGCGGAGGGGGCGGTGGTTGTGGCAGCCGGCGCGGCGTGCGAGGGTGCGGCGGGCACGTCCGCTGCAGGCAACTGTGGCGCGGCTGCCTGCTCCGTGCGTGCAGGCGAAACGGCAACAGGTGCGGGAGCGGCGGCGAGGGGGGCTCCGACGTCGTTCCCGGCGTAGTTCAAACGCCGCTCGACGCGGTCGATCCGGGCTGCGATGCCGCGCTCGGTCTGCTCGGAGCTGGGCAGCAGGATGCGGGCGCACAGCAGTTCCAGGTGCAGGCGCGGCGAGGTGGCCCCGGTCATGTCGGTGAGAGCGGTATTGGTGACGTCAGCGGCGCGGGAGAGCTCGGCCGCCCCGAGGTTGTGCGCCTGGTTCTGCAGGCGGGCGATCTGGTCCGCCGGCATGCCGCGGAGGATGGACTGGGCGCTTTCGGGCATCGCCTGGACGATGATGAGGTCGCGGAAGCGTTCGAGCAGGTCCTCGACGAAGCGCCTAGGATCGTGCCCGGTCTGGATGACGCGGTCCACAGCGCGGAACACTGTGGCGGCATCCGACGCCGCGACGGCTTCGACGACGTCATCGAGCAGGGAGGCGTGCGTGTAGCCCAGGAGGGCGACCGCGAGTTCGTAGTCCAGGCCGTTTGGTCCGGCGCCGGCCATGAGCTGGTCGAGCACGGAGAGGGAATCGCGGACCGAACCGCCGCCCGCGCGGATGACGAGCGAGAGCACCCCGGGCGCCACGGGGACGTTCTCCTGGGTGCAGAGCAGCTCCAGATACGCCATGAGAGGCTCCGGCGGCACCAGCCGGAAAGGGTAGTGGTGCGTGCGGGAACGGATGGTGCCGATGACTTTGTCCGGCTCCGTGGTGGCGAAGATGAACTTGATGTGTTCCGGCGGTTCTTCGACGATCTTGAGCAGGGCGTTGAACCCGGCCGACGTGACCATGTGGGCTTCGTCGATGATGAAGATCTTGTAGCGGTCCCGGACGGGGGCGTAGGTGGCCCGTTCCCGGAGGTCGCGGGCGTCGTCCACACCGCCGTGGCTGGCGGCGTCGATCTCGATGACGTCCAGGGAGCCGGAGCCGCCGCGGGCGAGTTCCACGCAGCTGGGGCACTTGCCGCAGGGGGTGTCCGTGGGGCCCTCGGCGCAGTTCAGGCAGCGGGCCAGGATGCGGGCGGAGGTGGTTTTGCCACAGCCGCGGGGGCCCGAAAAGAGATAGGCGTGGTTGACGCGGTTCTTGCGCAGGGCCGTCATGAGAGGCTCGGTGACGTGCTCCTGCCCGATAACGTCCGCGAACGAATCGGGGCGGTATCGACGGTAGAGGGCGGTAGTAACAGTCACAGATAAACCCTACCAATCGGCACAGACATAAAAGACCCCTCATGCACCCGCCAGAGCCCGTTTACCCTTGCTACCTTCCGGTCCTGGGGGAGTTCAACAGGATGACGCCACATGAGGGGCCGTCAGCAAGTTTACCTGACGATTGGGTGTGCCCCGAATTGGCCCGGTTTGGCCCGGTTTGGCCCTTAATCCTCGACGGGAGATGCCCATTCTTGGCGAGAAGGAGTGGGCTGCAGGAGTGGGCTGCAGGAGTGGGCGCGGTGGGACTATGTCCAGCGGTCGGGCGGACCGCTGGGCATGTCCAAGTGGCGGGAGTGGGCAGTGTGTGGCATGCCCATTCTTGGCGGGAAGGAGTGGGCTGGTCGAGATTATGTCCAGCGCTCCGGCGGGCTGGGGGACATGTCCGGTCCCGGGAGTGGGCAGTGTGGGGCATGCCCATTCTTGGCGGGAAGGAGTGGGCATTTTGGGGCTATGTCCAGCCCTCAAGTGGGCCGCGGGGCATGTCCCGCGGAGGAGCCGCAGGCCGGGGCGGGAGGCCCAATTGGGCGAAGCTGGAAAGTTCAGGTATTCTAGTATCTGCTTTTGATTCAGAAGCAACTGGAGAATTCGCCTAGCGGCCTATGGCGCACGCCTGGAACGCGTGTTGGGTTAACGCCCTCGGGGGTTCAAATCCCCCATTCTCCGCGGTTGGCCCCGGTCCTCGGACCGGGGCCATTTTGCGTCTCCGGGCCGTTCGTGTCCCCGGCATTTCTATCCTCGTGAGGTTCTCGTGAGGTTCTGGCCAAGGTTGCGTCCTCCGGCAGTACCGGCACCGATTCATCCGCCAAGTCGGCTTGGAGGCCGGGCCGCCCCGTGCCCCAGCCGCACTGCGCCCCCCCGGGGCCGCCCCGTGCCTTAGCCGCCCCCGTGCCCCAGCCGGCCCGCCACAAACCAGCAAAACCACCGCAGCCGCCCGCCGGCCCAGACTCAGGCCCGGTAGCCCAGCCGGCGCAGCCTGGCGCGGGCAGCTTGCTCGCTCGGGCCCATCCGGCCGAGGGCCACATGCACCACGCCGAGCGTGACCCGGGTGGCCAGGGTTACCGGCAGCGGTATCGGGCCCAGCCGCGCGGTCCGCAGGCCCAGAAGCTCCCGGTACTTGGGCTCGAGGCTTGCCACGGCGGCCGCGAACAGCACCCGGTAGCCAGGCCTGAGCGCGGGGTGCAGGGGCGGGTCGCGAATGAACGCCACCGTTTCGGTGACCCGTTCGTCACAGCGGAGCTCGCCGTCGTCGTACCAGCGGTCCAACTGCTGGCGCATTTCCGCTTCGCTCAGCGGTGGTGCCTCGACGCCCATCAGCCGGCCGGCCTGGGCCCACTCACGGACGTAGGCATCAGGTCCGCCAGGAATCGGCCGCCCCCACAGTTTGTGGGCAGAGAGGAAAGCGTCTGTGAAGGCAATGTGAACCCACCGGAGCAGCTCGGGATCATTGGCCGCGTAACTGCGCCTGATGCCGTGGCCGTCCACAAATTCTCCCCGCACCGTCCGGTGCAGCCGAAGAACCCAGTCCGATGCCGCCTTCGCCGTATCCGTGGAGCCATACGTCACGGTGAAGATCCAGCGGATCGTGCCAGCCAGCCGGCCCAGCGGGTCTTCGCGGAAACGGGAGTGATCGTGGACTCCGGCCAACGCGCCGGGATGGAGCGCCTGCATCAGCAGTGCCCGGATTCCCGCCACGATGGTTGGCATGTCCCCGTGCACGGCCCAGACGGCCGAGCCGGGCAAGTGGTACCCGGCGTCGTCCCCCTCGGCCAGGCCCGGCACCCACTCGGGCACCGAATCGCGCGTCCCCGTGAACGTCTGTTTGAGTTCCGCCTGCCATTCCCTGAGGACATTTCGCATCCTTCATTCTTACCCGTCCCGGCGGCGTGCGGCACCTGCAATTGTGCGGAGAACTACTGGGGCGCCGCCGGCAAGCTACTGGGGACATCCGCGGATCTCCGATTGGTCCCGCAAAAGGAGCGCGCTGACGGTTCACAGACCCGGCCGTCTGTGGTCACATAGGGAGGTAAGTCCGTGAAGATTGGGGTCTGGCGGACATATAGCGGGAGTCATTTCGTGGGAAAACACTGGGGAAACTCATCGAGTGAGCAGTCAGCGAGGGCACGGACCATTGCCGTGCGCTGCGTGTCCGGAGGCCTGTGCCTGTCCCTGGCCGTGCTGGCATTCAGCGGCTTTCAGGGACTGAGCGCCTTTGCGACCTACGGCGCGCCCACCGCCGTCCCGACGGCCGCCATGCCTCCCTCCGGCGACGTGGGACCGGAAGCCCTGGACCCGCTGGCCCACTCCGCCGCGACCGCGCCCGCGGGGACTCCCGGCACCGGCGCTGTCACCGCCGATGCCCAGGCGCTCGTGGCCTTCAGCCGGAGCACGGTGGACACGGCCACCCGGGCAGGGGTGCGTGGCGAGCTCAATGTGGCCTCGGCGGCCCTGCACCGGCCCGCACCGGGTTTCCTCATGGCCCCGCTGGAATCACTGGTGCCCTCGTCCCCGTTCGGGCTGCGCACCAGCCCCCTGACGGGATTCGCGGGCGAATTCCACTGGGGCCAGGACTTCGCGGCCCCCTGCGGCACCCGGGTCTACTCCGCCGACGCCGGTGTGGTGCGGGCCGTCGGGTGGCACCCGTGGGGCGGCGGAAACCGGGTGGAAATCGACCACGGCAACGGTCTCATCACCACGTACAACCATCTGGAGGCGATCGCGGTCAAGAAGGGCGACTCCGTGCGGGTGGGGGAAATTATTGCCCGGGTTGGTACCACCGGATCCTCCACCGGCTGCCACCTTCACTTCGAAACCATCCTCAACGGCTCCCACACTGATCCGCGCGATTGGACATTTCTGCCCATCAAGCAGGTGGATCAACTCGGCCCGATCGACATGACCAGTTACGCACCCGACGCCGGTAAGGCAACCAATGCGGGGATTGGCTGGGCGATTCCTGTCCGGGAAGACCTGACCCATGTGGTGGCCGGCGGCGTTCAGGAGCAGCCTGCCGGGGTGGCCGCCAAGCCATCGGCGAGTGCCTCGCCTGCGGCTACTGAAGCCGCCGCCGACAAACCGTCCCCAACGCCTTCCGCCACCTCTAAGCCGTCGCCCACGGGCACTGCCTCCGCGACGCCGACGCCGACGCCGAGCGGCACTGCCTCCGCGACCCCGACGCCGACTGGGACTGCCACGACGACCACGCCTGCCGCGCCCACCCCGACCCCGTCGGCAACTGCGACCCCGACCCCGTCGGCGACCCCCACCCCGACGCCGACGGCGACCCCCACCCCGACGCCGGCGCCAACCCGGACGGGAACAGCCTCCGCCAAGCCATCAGCACCGGTATCGGTCCCGCCGCCGGTGGCACCGCCGTCCTCCGCGCCTGCGCCGTCCTCCGCAACCGCGACGGAGGCTGCCGCCAAGACGGCCACCCCCGTGCCGGCCCCGCTCACTGTGGAGCCGGACCCAATCACCGCGCCGGCCGATACGCCGAAGCCACGGGCGGCCACGCAGTCGGCCACGACGGCAGTGACAACAGAACCCTCAGCGACGCCTTCAGCGACGCCCGGCGGCTAGCCCCGCCGCGCCCCATGGCATTGTTCCGGCGTCATGTCCGGGAGGCACACCCATACCCGCAGCCCCCGGTGCCGAATAATGGAGTGACCAGTTCAGATTCCCTGCTCCGGACCATCGACAACGCAAGGACGCGCCCCATGACAGCTCTGCACTCCATTCCCCTGACCCTCATCGACGGGACCGAGACCGATTTTGGCCGATTCAAGGGCGAGGTGGTTCTGGTGGTCAACGTGGCGTCCCAGTGCGGTTTCACGCCCCAGTACGCTGGACTCGAGGCGCTGCACAACAAGTTCCGGGGCCAGGGCTTCCAGGTCCTGGGCGTGCCCTGCAACCAGTTCGCCGGGCAGGAGCCCGGCGGCGAGGCCGAGATTGCCGAGTTCTGCCAGCGCAATTTCGGGGTGACCTTCCCGCTGACGGTCAAGGCCAACGTCCGGGGAAAGAACCAGCACCCGCTCTACGCCGAGCTCACCAAATTCAAGACCGGCATCCTGCCCGGCCTCGTGAAGTGGAACTTCGAGAAGTTCCTCGTGAACCGCGACGGCGAAGTCATCGCCCGCTTTGCGCCCACCGTTGAGCCTGACGCGCCGGAGATCATCGAAGCCGTTCAGTCCGCCCTCGACTGACCCGACCGGCCCGGGGTCCAGAGGAACTCAGCCCTATCCCTAAGCATGCTTAGCGCCTAGACTGGCCGGACCCTCCAACATTCCGGACTTCCCCGCGGCGCAAGCAACTCTGGCAGCCGTCGGCAGTGTGGCCGGGTGTTCCTGTGGAGGGCGCATCAAAGAACTTCGTGAATCACACCAGGGCGCCCACCACGGGGCCCGTGAAAGCAGGAGGAAATAGATGACAGGGAACAAAGCCGTTGCCTACAAGGGGCCTGGCAAGGTCGAACTGATCGACATTGACTACCCCACCTTCGAACTCAAGGACGGCCCGGGGGTCAACCCCGCCAACGTGGGCCGGCAGGTGCGCCACGGCGTAATCCTCAAAACCGTGGCCACGAATATTTGCGGCTCGGACCAGCACATGGTCCGGGGGCGCACCACGGCACCCGCCGACCTGGTGCTCGGCCACGAGATCACCGGCGAGGTGGTCGAAGTGGGCCCGGATGTTGAATTCATCAAAGTGGGGGACATCTGTTCCGTCCCCTTCAATATCGCCTGCGGGCGCTGCCGGAACTGCAAGGAGCGCAAGACCGGCATCTGCCTGAACGTCAACCCCGACCGGCCGGGCAGCGCCTACGGCTATGTGGACATGGGCGGCTGGGTAGGCGGCCAGGCCAACTACGTCCTGGTGCCGTATGCCGATTGGAACCTGTTGAAGTTCCCGGACAAAGACCAGGCCCTCGAAAAGATGATGGACCTGACGATGCTCTCGGACATCTTCCCGACCGGATTCCATGGTGCGGTCACCGCAGGCGTCGGCGTCGGGTCCACCGTCTACGTGGCAGGCGCAGGGCCCGTGGGCCTGGCCGCGGCGACCAGTGCCCAGCTCCTGGGTGCCGCCGTCGTGATTGTGGGTGACATGAACGCGGACCGCCTGGCGCAGGCGCGCAGCTTCGGCTGCGAGACCATCGACCTGAGTAAGGGCGGCCCGGCCGAACAGATCGAGCAACTCCTGGGCGTCCCGGAAGTCGATTGCGGCGTGGATGCCGTGGGATTTGAGGCCAAGGGGCACGGGGCCGGAGCCCACGAGGCCCCCGCCACCGTCCTGAACTCGCTGATGGAGGTAACGGCCGCCGGCGGTGCCCTGGGCATCCCCGGGCTCTACGTCACCGGGGACCCGGGTGGCGTGGACGAGGCCGCGAAGAAAGGTTCGCTCTCACTCAGCCTCGGAACGGGTTGGGCAAAGTCGCTCAGCTTCACCACGGGACAGTGTCCGGTCATGAAGTACAACCGGCAGCTGATGATGGCGATCCTGCATGACAGGGTGCATATCGCCAAGAACGTCAACGCGAAGGCGATTACCCTGGAGGACGCGCCGAAGGGCTACGCGGAATTCGACGCCGGCGCGGCGACGAAGTTCGTGCTTAACCCGAACGGCTACCTGAGCTAGCGGAAACCGTAAACCCGGCGGCACTGTCCGTCCCGCCCCGAAGCCCCGGGGTTTCGGGAGTGCCGCCGGGCCTCCCCGCCCCGTATATGCCGGAAAGGGCATGTGAGGGCACGCCACCTGTTAACGCCCATTTTTCCAATATGCCTGTCCCAGTTTTTACATTGTTTGCCCAATGTCTGGTTGGATAGTTCTTACTGAGAGGGACCCTGGAAGCACCGCTTCCACCCAACCAAGAAGGCAGCAATGGAGCGCATCGAGGCCGAACACCCCCGGCCACGTCATTTCCTACTTCACCTGAGCGACCCCCACCTGCTGGGGGGTCCGCAACCCCTGCACGGCGTCGTGGACAGCGAAGCCCTGCTCAGGCAACTCTTCGAGGAGGTCCACGCCTCCGGAGCCCGCCCCGAAGCCGTAATCTTCACGGGCGACCTGGCTGACCTGGGCGAACCCGAGGCGTATGCCAAGCTCCGCGCCATCGTGGACCCGGCGTGCGAGGCCTTGGGGGCCAAGGTCATCTGGGCGATGGGCAACCACGACAACCGGGCCAATTTCYGGGCCGGGCTCCTGGACCAGGCCGACAATGACGCGCCCGTGGACCACAGCTACTTCGTCAACGGGCTGCGCATCATCACTTTGGACACCTCCGTGCCCGGCTTCCACCACGGTGAATTGAGCCACGACCAGCTGGACTGGCTCGCTGCTGAACTGGCCACCCCGGCCCCGGACGGGACCATCCTTGCCCTGCACCACCCGCCGGTACCGTCCGTGCTGGACCTTGCCGTGCTCGTGGAGCTCCGGGGCCAGCCGGCGCTTGCCGGCGTCCTGCGCAACTCCGATGTCCGCGCCATCCTGGGCGGCCACCTGCACTACTCGACCACCGCAACGTTCGCGGGCATCCCTGTGTCCGTGGCTTCGGCCACCTGCTACACGCAGGATCTGAACGTTCCGGTCGGCGGCACCCGAGGCCGCGACGGAGGGCAGGCGTTCAACCTGGTCCACGTCTACGAACACACGATCGTGCACTCCGTGGTGCTGCTCGGCGACTCGCCGGCGGTGGGGGAGCTGGTCTCCCCGGAGGAAGTCCAGCGCCGGCTCGCGGCCGCAGGGATCCATGTCCCTGAGAAGGCCAAGCTCGAGGCCCCGTCCCGGACGCCGGCGAACCGCAGGTACACCACCCTGAACTGATTCACTCCCCGGCCGACGCGGCGCCCGTTTTGGTCACGGTCCGTTACTTCTCCCAGGGCGCCTTGATGGGGTAGTACTTCTCCAGGAAGTCCGTGACCAGTTCGGCCCGCTCTTCCGCCGGGACCTCGGGGAAGCTGCCGTCGTTGAGGCAGAAGAAGTCCATGTTCCGCTTGGCCAGGAGCTTGGGCAGGTAGTTCAGGCCGGCCCGCGCCGTGGTGTCCACATACCTCACCTTGGCAGCTGTCTGGGTTACGGCCCGGCCCGTGAGCAGCGCGTAGTAGTGGTAGAACGAGTTGGTCACGGAGATGTTGTCCGCTGCCCGGAAGGTACTCGCGGCGGTCTTGGCAAACTCGGCCGGGAACTCCTGCTCCATCTGCTCGACCACGCTGCGCCGCAACGGGGCCGCCGTGTGCTCAAGGTGCCGGGTGGTGATGCGGCCGAAGCGGTTCCGGAGCAGCTTGCGGTTCACCCGGGCGGCGTTCTCAAAGCCGCTGCGTTCGGCGTCGTTGTCGCCCAGGCCGATCCGGGTTTCGGCCTCGATGAACTTCGTGATGCCGCCCGGAGTGAAGAACATGTCCGGGCCCACGGCGCGGCCGAAGAACATGTCGTCGTTCGAATACAGGAAGTGCTCGGAGAGCCCCTCGATGTGGTGCAGCTGACACTCCACGGCCTGCGAATTGTGCGTGGGCAGAACCGACGTGTCGGCGAAAAACTCTTCGCTCCGGACGATCGTCACACTCGGGTGGTCGGCCAGCCATGACGGCGCGGGGGAGTCCGTGGCGATGAAGATCCGGCGGATCCACGGCGCAAACATGTACACCGAGCGAAGGGCGTACTTGAGCTCATCGATCTGGCGGAAGCGGGCCTCGTGGTCATCGCCCTCGCCCACCACCACGCCGGCCATGCGGGCGCGGCGGGCCGCGATGTACTCGGGGGAGCTGCCGTCAACCCATGAGAAGACCAGGTCGACGTCGAAGCTGATGTCGCTGGCGTGGTCCGCGAACATGTTCTCGATGGTGGGCCACGTGTGGCCGTAGCGTTCCACCGTGCCGCGCACTGCGTCCTGGGCCAGCATGGTGCGGCGCGTCAGGGAGTTCTCGATCGGCAGGATCAGCTGATCGCCTTCGAAGCTCCACAGCTCCAGCTGGACGCCGGCGGAAGCCCCGAATTCAAAACCGCCCTCGGGTTCGACCCTGGGCCGGTAAAGCCGGAAGATCCGGGCCTGGCGGTTCGGCGACAGCTCGCCGTCGGCCACCAGCACGGACGACTTCTTCTTTGCGTCCACGCTCATGGAATACATCGGCTCGTCGCGGCACGCCTCCACGAGGGCGTCGCGGAGTTCCTTGCGGTCCTTCCAGTCGACGGCGACCACAGGGCGATGGTTGTTGCCGCGGACCAGCAGGTAGCCGATACCGGCGCCGGCCAGGACGGAACGCAGGAACATCAGGTCCTCGACCATGGCCTGGTACGGCGTGCGGTTTTCGTTGATCAGCGCATAGCGGCCGCGGTGGCGGACAACATCGGAGCGGGTCCGGAATCTGGCGACTGCGGCCGCCGACGTGACCTCGGCGTGGGCGTCCACAGATGCCTGGCTGCCATAGTAAATCTCGTCTTGGATCGCTGCTTCTGTAATGTCTGAGCTCCCGCTTCTTTGAGTGCGTTGGTGTCTACTTGCATGATAACGCGGGCCTCAAAATTGCCGCGGAAAACCGGCCGCCGCGCGGCGTGCGTGACGACGAAATGTGACCGACCGTAACGGCGGAGCGGGGGCTCAGCCGGTGACGATGGCCAGCCAGTGGTGCAGGAAGGCGGCACCGGCGTCGTCGTGGATCACGTCTTCGCCGAGCCCCAGATCGGCGGCGGTGAGAACCTCGTAGGGTTTGACGGGGATACCGTCCGCGGGCCGGACGTCGACGTGCTTCACGGCGTGGTCGTTGTGGTGCAGCCAGTCGGCCATGGCGTAGTCCGTGCGGGAATCGCCCACCGTGCGCCAAGCCTGCGGCGTGATCCCCTGCGCGGCCAGGAACTCCACGGCCCGGCTCGCGCCCAGGTCCTTGCCCAGCCGGACCGATTCGATATCGGTGGAGATGATGGTCGGATCGACGCGGAAGTCGACCTGGTCATCCGAATCGGGGACGTGGTGGTCCAGCCGCACCACACCGAGCCCGTGCCGGGCCATGATGCCCATGGCGTCGGCGTCGAAGAGTTCCTGCTCGGCCCGGTAGTCGGGGTTGGGGACGGCAATGTGCTGCTCCACGGAGACCATGGCCCGCTTGGTTTCGTCGTAGAACATGTGGGCGGAGTAGTCCTCAGCCACCAGGCGGCGCACGTCATCGCCGAAGGCCTGCGGAATGGCGAGCTCGTGGTCCATGTGGACCGGGCCGGGGCCCTCCGCCGTGTAGCTGAACCAGACGGCGCCCTTCTCGCAAATGGCGTGGATGAGGGTGCCGGCGGGCATCCCGGCGGCGATCATCGGTTCCATGACCTGCTCGCGGATGAACGCGTCCGACCGGCCGGTGTTGAAGATGACCGGCACGCCGGCGGCGGCCAGGGCCACCAAGTCGGCGATGATGCCGGGCTGCACCTCGCGGGTGACCGGGCTCGCGACCGGACCGTCGACGTCGAGCAGCAGCGCCAGCACGGGGGCCGACGACGACGGAACAGGGGCAGTCTCGGGTGAAGTCATACGGCCATTCTGTCAGCCGCACGGGACGTTTGGGTGAGCCGCGCAGCAGATCGACGGCCCTGCGCTGGATGTGACAGGCGGCAGGCGCTGGTCGTGTCAACGCGTCGTGTGACAAATGGTTACCGTTTGGCCACAACCTCACGCCGCCGGGGGACATTCGTTCCTTCGGGCGTCGAAGTTCCCTAGGCTGGCAAGGTGATATTCAAAGCTGTGGGCGAGGGCCGCCCGTACCCCGACCATGGTTACACCACGCCCAAGGACTGGGCGGCCCTGCCCCCGCGTCCTGTCCGGCTTGATGAGCTGGTGACCACGAAGCGCACACTGGACCTTGAAGCCCTGCTGGCCGAGGACTCCACGTTTTTCGGCGACCTCTTTCCGCACGTCGTGGAATACCGCGGCGTCCTCTACCTTGAAGACGGCCTGCACCGGGCAGTCCGCACCGCGCTGCACCAGCGCACCGCAATTCATGCGCGGGTCCTCGTGATAAATGGCTAGGAAGCCGCCAGACGTCAGAGTCCTGCACGGGCACCGCGTCATCAGTGGCTCCGAGCTGAGGGCCACGTTCGTGGAGCAGGACGATACGGCAAAGAACCCCCACCGGCTGCGGCGCAGGATCCTGCACGGCGTTGTCCTGGTGATGCTTGTCGGCCTCATCGTGGCCGCGATCGTGGTGGCCCTCGCCATCATGAACGGCCAGATCAAGATCCCCGGGGCGGAGCGGAGCAGGGCGGCAGTGTCGGTGTGCCCGGCGGCCACCTACGACTACGCGCCGCCGCAGAAGGTCCACGTCAACATCTACAACTCCACGAGCCGGCCGGGCCTGGCCCGGAGCGTGGCCGACCAGCTCGCCGCCCGGAAGTTCCTGGTGGGTACCGTGGGGAACACGACGTCGAGCTACCGCGGCGTGGCGCTGGTGGTCTCCGGTGCCGCGGGCCAGTCGGCCGCCTTCAGCGTCCAGCGCCACGTGCCCGGCTCGGACTATGTCCAGGACGGCCGCGCGGACGCGAGCGTGGACGTGATCATTACCGGCGACTTCAAGGAACTGGCCAAGCCGGAACTCGTGGACCAGACGCCGGGCCAGCTCAGCTGCCCCCGCGAGAACCGGCGCATCGTGGATGAGGCCACGTTGCCCGCCGTACCCACGGCGACGCCCGGCACGGGCTAAAGGCACAGCTTTCCGGCCTTCCCGGCGCGGGACCTAGCGGATGGTGCGGACCGGCCGGCCGGCGTCGTCAAACCTGGCCCCGGCCCCCAGCTGGACAAACCGCACCGTCCGGGCGAGCCGTGCCTCGGCCTCGGCGTCCTGGCCCGCCCCGTCGCCCCGCGCAGCGCTTGAGGAGAGCGTGCCGTGGATGAGCTGGGCCAGCTGGGCAATGTCCGACTCGGGCAGGTACCCCTGGGCCATGCCGTCGCGCAGGATGCCCCGCAGGAGCACGCTGAGCTCACCCACGTGGTCGGCCAGTTTGGCGAACGACGACGGCGAGAGCACCGCCGCCATGGCCGGGCCCGGCGGCAGGTGGCGCCGGCTCAGGTCCTCCACCTGGGCGCGGACGTAGACGGCCAGGCGCTCCACCGGGTTCTCCAGTGCATCGAGGGATTCGCGCAGATCGAGCAGGAACCGCTCGGTCTCATCCAGCGCGTAGGCGATGAGGAGCTCTTCGATATCCGCGTAGTAGTTGTAGACGGCGGTCCGGCCGATCTGGGCATGGCGCGCGACGTCCGTCATCGTCAGGCCGGGGAGCCCGTGGGTGAAGAGGAGTTCCCCGAACGCGGTCAGGATGCGGCGCTGGGTCTCGGCACGTTGGGCGGCGTTGCTCGCGGCCGAAATCCTAGGCATACGCACACTTTAGCGCGATCTGTCACCAAAGCAGCCGGGCGGCGGACTGTGACACGGCCAGGCTATGAACATCGACCGGTTCTGAGGGGCCACACCTGTATCCACCGCCTCAACTGGGGGTGTCTGATAGACACTGCCACCGCCCGTCCGGCCTGCGTAGCGTGGTGGATGTGGACAGAAAAGATGAAATCCGAGACTTCCTGATCTCGCGCCGGGCGAAGATCACCCCGGATCGGGCCGGCCTCCCCAACTATGGCGGGCTGCGCCGCGTGCCGGGGCTGCGTCGGGAGGAAGTCGCCCAGCTCGCCGGGGTAAGCACGGACTACTACACGCGGCTGGAACGCGGCAGCATCCGCGGCGTCTCGGACTCGGTCCTCGACGCTGTGGCCTCCGCCCTTCAGCTGGATGAGGCAGAGCGGACGCATCTGATGGACTTGGCCAGAACGGCCGACACGCCGTCCTCCCGGCGGCCGGTGCGCCGGCCACCGCAGCAGAGGGTCCGTCCCGGAGTAGTGCGTTTGCTGGACAGGATGACCGGAGCGGTGGCCCTGGTGCAGAACGGACGCTCGGACGTGCTGGCCGCCAACTCCTTGGGGCGCGCGCTGTACGGGCCGATGTTCGAGTCCACAGCAGCCGCTGGCCCGGAGGCTCCGGGCCAGCTGCCGAACCAGGCACGGTACCTCTTCCTCGATCCGGGGGCAGGGGACTTCTACCCCGATTGGTCCGCAATCGCCGCCACCACGGTGGCGATGCTCCGATCGGAAGCGGGACGGAATCCCCATGACCGCGCATTGAACGAACTAGTCGGCGAGCTGACCACACGCAGCGGGCACTTCGCCGCATTGTGGGCCGGCCATGACGTACGGATCCACACCACGGGAACCAAGCGCTTCCACCATCCGGTCGCAGGCGACGTGTCGCTGCAGTTCGAGACCCTCTACCTTCCCGGCGATGAGGGACAAACTCTGTACACCTTCACTGCGGAGCCGGGGTCCGCGTCCGAAAACGCGCTGGCGTTCCTTGCCAGCTGGGCGGCAACGCCTCCGACGAAAACCACACCCGGCGACTCTTCCATCCCGGATCTGCGCTCCCACGCGCGGCCCGGAACACTTAACCCAGGAAAGACAGAACATGACTGAGCAAAACGACGCCAAGACCGGGCAGAAAGTCTGGTTTATCACCGGGGCAGGCCGCGGTTTGGGCATTGACATCGCCAAGGCCGCCCTGGCCGCCGGCCACGCAGTCGTCGCCACCGGCCGCAACCCCGACAAGGCCGCCCTGGCAGTCGGCGAGAACGAGAACCTGCTGGCCGTAAAACTCGACGTCACCAACCCCGCCGACGCCACCGCCGCCATCGCCGCCGCCGTGGACCGGTTCGGCCGGATCGACGTGCTCGTAAACAATGCCGGCAACTTCTACGCCGGGTTCTTCGAGGAAATCTCCCCGGAGGACTTCCGGGCCCAGATCGAAACCACCATGTTCGGACCCATAAACGTCACCCGTGCGGCCCTGCCCGTCCTGCGGGCCCAGCGCTCTGGCCTGCTGGTCACAATCTCCTCGACCGCCGGCATCGCCGGCGGGGAGTTCCTTTCCGCATATGCCGCCTCGAAGTTCGGTGTCGAGGGCTGGGCCGAATCCCTGGCCCCCGAAGTCGACCCGTTCGGCATCCGCACCATGATCGTTGAGCCGGGATTCTTCCGCACCGAGCTCCTCACCCCGGAATCCACCAGCTACGCGGCATCCACTATCGGGGACTATTCCGAGCGGACCGAGCAGACAGTCACCGCGTGGAAAGGGATGAACGGCCTTCAGGGCGGGGACCCGGCCAAGCTCGCCGTCGCCCTCGTCCAACTGGCGGAGCTGGATGAACCGCCGCTGCGCTTCGCCGCCGGAGCGGACGCCGTTGGAGTCTTTGAGGCCCGGGCCAAGGAACTCCAGGTCCAGGCCGACGCCCACCGCGAGCTCTCCAGCAACCTGGCCCACGACGACGCCTGACACCGACGCAAACTGACGACGTCGGGAGCGTCCCGTCGTCGTCCACCCAGTCTCGACATATCCGCTGGACGCCAATGGCTACCGGCCGCCCAAAACCCTTGCCACGCTGTGGGCAGTGCCCGCATTCCAGGCCGGGGAACCACACCCAAAGGAAATACACCATGAAGAACGCACTCCTCGGAAGCCTGGAAGTCTCCCGCGTCGGACTCGGCGCCATGACCATGGCCGGCACCTACACCAGTGAGGGCGCCCTGGATAACGCGGAGTCGATCCGGACGATCCACCGCGCCCTTGACCTCGGGGTCACCCACATCGACACCGCGGAGATCTACGGGCCGTTCCTGAGCGAGGAGATCGTCGGCCAAGCCGTCAAGGGACGCCGCGATCAGGTCAGGATTGCAACGAAGTTCGGCCTGGTCTCCCATTCCGGGGGCGGCCCCGGCGTGGTCGACAGCAGCGCGGCGAACGTGAGGGCCGCCGTCGAGGGCTCCCTCAAGCGCCTGGGCACCGACCACATCGACCTGTACTACCAGCACCGGATCGACCGGAACACCCCGATCGAGGAGACGGCCGGCGCGGTTGCTGACCTGATCACCGAGGGCAAGGTGCTGCACTTCGGGCTGTCCGAGGCCTCCCCGGAAACCATCCGCCGGGCACACGCCGTGCAGCCGGTCTCGGCATTGCAGACGGAGTACTCGCTGTGGACCCGGGACGTGGAGGCGGAGATCCTGCCGCTGCTGCGCGGCCTCGGAATTGGGTTCGTTCCGTATTCGCCGCTCGGACACGGGCTGCTGACGGGCCAGATCCGCTCCGTCGATGACTTCGCCGACGACGACTGGCGCAAGACCAACCCCCGGTTCACGGGTGGGAACTTCCGCCGCAACCTCGCGATCGTCGACGAGGTGAAGGCCATCGGCGCCGAGATCGGCGCGACCCCCGCGCAGACCGCCCTCGCGTGGCTGCTGACCCGCGGGATCGACATCGCCCCGATCCCCGGCACCCGCCGGGTCTCCCGGGTCGAGGAAAACACCGCGGCCGACGGGATCGCACTCACCCGTGACCAGCTGGAGCGGCTGAACGCGCTCCGGCCCGCCGCGGGGGAACGCCACGACGAAGCCAACATGGCCTCGATCGACAGCTGACAGCCATCCRGCACCAAACAAGGGGCGCGGATGCCCGATCCGCGCCCCTGGCAGCAACTTAGGATTCGACGTCGGCCGCGGCCATTGCCTTGTTTGTGAGGACGGGCATCATCCCCAGTAGCGCGAGCGTCAGCACTCCCATGATGCCGAACATGACCTGCAGCCCCAGCCATTGGGCCAGCAGACCGCCGGCTGCTGCACCAAGCGGCATGGTGCCCCACGCCAGCAGGCGGTAGGCGCTGTTGACTCTGCCCAGCAGGCGGTTGGGAGTAATGCGCTGGCGCAGGGATACGGTGATGACATTCCAAAGCACGATCAGCATGCCGCCCACAAAGAAGATTGGGCCAAGAACATAGGGGTTGTCGGTCAGGGCGGGCGCGCCCACGAACAGCGCGGCCCCGAAGATCGTCAGCATCAGGGACGTCGACCGGCCGAGCCTGGCCTCCACCCGCTCGGACATGAACGAGCCAACGAAGGCGCCGAGAGCGGAGGTGGTCAACAGCTGGCCGAACCCCACTTCGGACAGCCCCATCTGTGAAGCCGGGCCCACGGCAAAGAGCACCAAGACCGCGAAGGCCGCGCTGGATGCGAAGTTGAACACCCCGGTCATCACCGCGAGTGTGCGCAGGATCTTCTGGTTCCAGAGGAACCGCAGCCCCTCAGCAATGTCGAATCGCAGTGTCGTCTTCTGCTCACGTTCTGTGCGAAATGCCCCCGGGACCAGGAGCAGGCCGCCAACGGCCGCAAGCCACAGGGCCGCCGGCACGGCAACGCCCGCAACCAGACCCATGGCCACCAGCAGCCCGCCCAGCGGGGGACCAATGAACTGGTTGGTGGTGAGCTCGACGGCGTAGAGCCGGCCGTTGGCGCGCGAGAGCTGATCCCTGTGCACCAGCTGCGGCATGATCGACTGCGCGGAGGTGTCGTAAAGCGTCTCAGCCACACCCACCATCAGTGCGACAACGTACAGAGCCCAAATGGAGCCCACATCCAGCAACACGACGGCGGCCAGCAGGGCGGGCAGCACCGCCCGGCTGAGGTTGGCCCACAACATGAGCTTGCGCCGGTCCAGCCGGTCGGTCAGCGCGCCGGCAGTGAGGGCGAAGAGGAGCCAGGGAAGCGTCGCTGCGACGCTCAGCCCGGCAACCAGAGTGGGTGACTGGGTGAACTGAATGGCCAGCAGCGGCAGCGCGATCTTGAAGACGCCGTCCGCGAGGTTGGAGAGCCCGGAGGAGGTCCACAGCTTCCAGTAGGACGCACCCAGCGGCGCACGATGCCGTTCCTTCACCTGCGCAGCGTGACTAGTCATAGGTGGACCATTCCACAGTGATTGAGAAAATTCAAGGTGATTGAATCCAGTACATCGGATTGTAGGATTGGGACATGACGGACCCAGAGCAGTCGAGGGCGGACCAAAAAAGACCCGTCGCGAGCGCCCGGGAAATTAAGGCGCTGGCCCATCCGCTGCGCCTGAGGATCCTGCGCCTGTGCGGGCTCCACGAACTGACCAACAAACAACTCGCCGACCGGCTGGGCCAGGATCCCGGAACGGTGCTTTATCACGTGCGGCAGTTGCTCTCAACGGGGTTCCTTGAACCTGCCGGGGTCCGCACGGGCGAGAGTGGCGCGCTGGAGAAGCCGTATCGTTCCACGGGGCGGTCCTGGAAGCTCGACACCGCACTGAGTGAAGCCGGTCCCGCCGGTCCGCTGGCCCCGCTCGAGGCGTTCCGGGAAGAGCTGACAGAAGCAGGACCGGAAGCGCTCGCCAGCCTCTCACGCTTCGTTCTGCACCTCTCCGAGGAAGATGCTGAGGACCTCACCACCCGCATCCACGCTGTGCTGAGTGAATACACCGACAGCGACAGGCAGCGCTTGGACCAGCCCGCCTACGGCGGCATCTTTGTCCTGCACCGGACGTCAGACTAGGTCGCCGTCCTCCCAGAACGAACTTTGGGTCTTGCGTCGCCTTAGCGGGCTTTATTCGTAGATAGTGGGGATGGCCGGCTCGCCGGGCTGCAGCCTGTCCACCACCCGGGGCAGCTCCGCCATGGAAGCCGTGTGCCGGTCCCGGGCCCGCCCCACCGCGTCCGGGCCCGTCCAGCCGGGCTGGATTTCGCCGTCTTTCATGAACTGCTGCAGGAGGGGGCGTCCGTTTCTTCCGGCGGCCGGTGGGTGGTCCACGCCGAGGACCTCGTGGGTGGCGGTGCCGCGGTCGTCGAGGCGGCGCACGGCGAATTTGCGCCCGCCCATGTTGATCTTGTCCTTCGAGGTCTTCGCCACAGCAGCCAGCTCACCGGAGTCACCAGCCCGGCTCACCAGCTTGTAGACCATCCCGGCCGTTGGCGCCCCGGATCCGGTTACCAGGGACGTGCCGATGCCATAGGAATCGGCCGGGGCGGAGCGGAGCGCGGCGACGGCGAATTCGTCCAGGTCCGAGGTCACCACGATCCTGGTGTGCACGTTGCCGAGGCTGTCCAGGAGTTCGCGGACCCACCGTGCCTGGGCCACGAGGTCTCCGGAGTCCAGCCGGATGGCCCCAAGTTTGTCTCCGGCGAGGTCGACGGCGGTGCGGACGGCCGCTTCGACGTCGTACGTGTCCACGAGCAGCGTGGTGCCGGACCCGAGCGAGGCAAGCTGCGCCGCGAAGGCGTCGCGCTCGGAGTCGTGGAGCAGGGTGAAGGAGTGGGCCGCGGTGCCGATGGTCCGCAGGCCGTAACGCCGTCCGGCGGCCAGGTTGGACGTGCCGGAAAAGCCCGCGATGACAGCCGCGCGGGCCGCCGCGGCGGCCGCTTCCTCGTGCGTGCGGCGGGAGCCCATCTCAATGCAGGGCCTGCCGCCGGCGGCGCTGGTCATCCGGGATGCGGCCGAGGCGATAGCGCTGTCATGGTTCAGCACTGACAGGACGTAGGTCTCCAGGACGCAGGCCTCGGCGAACGTCGATTCGACGATCAGGACGGGGGAGTGCGGGAAGTAGGCCTCGCCCTCCGGATAACCCCAGATGTCGCCGGAGAACCGGAAGGCGGCCAGGTGTTCCAGGGTGTCCTCGTGGACCACGCCGGTGGCGGCCAGGAAGGCGAGGTCGTCCTCGTCGAAGCGGAAGTTCGCGATCCCCTCGAGGAGCCGGCCGGTGCCGGCCACGATGCCGTACCGGCGCCCGGCCGGCAGTCCCCGGGCGAAGGCCTGGAAGACGGACCGGCGGTGCGCGGCCCCGGAGTGGAGGGCCGCCTGGAACATGGTCAGCTCATAGTGGTCGGTAAAAAGGGAGGTCCGGGGTCCGTCCGGTCCGGCCGAAGTGTCCATGATCAACTCTAGGCCGGGCCGCCCGAAGCCGCAGGATGCCGCCAGTGCCGGGAGTTCGCCGGAAACGCCCCGAGTCGCCGGAAACTTCCGGCGAGTCCGGGAGTCTCCGGCGACTTCGACGATGCCGGGCTCAGACGGGGCAGCCGTCCGGGCCGCAGGCGCCGGATTCCGCGTGGGAATCGGTGGTGGCATCCGCAGCTTCCGCGCCGGCGCCCACCATGACCAGCGGGTGGCTGTCCTGCCACGCCTGCTCGAGGGCGGCGGTGAAGGTTTCGGCGGGCTGGGCGCCGGAGAGTCCGAACTTCCGGTCGATCACGAAGAACGGGACGCCGCTGATGCCCAGGGCGCGGGCCTCGGCGATGTCGTTGCGGACGGCGTCGGCGTAGGTGTCCGTGCTGAACAGTTCGGCCAGGTCGCCGGCGTCGAGTCCGAGGTCAAGGCCCAGAGCGGTCAGGTACTCCTGGCTGCCGATGTCTTTGCCGTGCTCGAAGTGGTCGCTGAGCAGGCGTTCCTTCGCAGCGTCCTGCTTGCCATGGGCGGCCGCGAGGTGGATCAGCCGGTGGGCCGTGAAGCTGTTGGCGACCACGACGGCGTCGAACCGGTAGTTCAGCCCTTCGCCCTTGGCCTGGGCCGCAACGTGCTCGAACATCTGCGATACCTGCGCCGGAGCCATGCCCTTGCGCGTGCTGAGATAGTCCAGTTCGGTGCCGTCGTAGTGCTCCGGGAGCGTGGGGTCCAGCTGGTAGCTGCGCCACTGCACCTCCACGGAATCACGGTGCGGGAAGGCCGCGAGGGCGGTTTCGAAACGGCGTTTGCCGATGTAGCACCAGGGGCAGGCGACGTCGGACCAGATCTCAATCTTCATGCCCGCAACAACCGCGCCGCCGCCGGGTCCATTCCCCGGCGGCCTGTCGGCTTCGTCACGGCGCAACCGGGCGCTCCATCACGAAGTCGTGTTCCACGGTGGTGCCCAGTTGGAAGGACTTGGTGCCGACCTTGCGGAAGCCGGACTTTTCGTAGAACCGGATGGCCCGGGCATTCTGGCTGTTGACGCCGAGCCAGAGCCCGCGGGCGCCGGCCGCCGCGGCCGCGCCGATGCTTGCATGCATCAGTTCGGCCGCGGCGCCGAGCCCGTGGTGCTCCGGGTGGACGTAGCACTTGCTGAGCTCGGTGCACGGCAGTTCACTCAGGACCGCGGCCACCTCCGGGTCCCGGGCGGGGCGGGCCACCAGCAGGCTGTAGCCGCGGAGGTCGCCGTCGGCGTCGATCACCAGCACCGTGACCGCCGGATCTGCCAGATAAGCCCGGAAGTTGGCCTCGCTCAGGGTATTGGCGAGGTGCGCCGCGATGTCCTCCGGCCGGGATTCCGGCGGGCACGCCAGCGGGAAGGTGACGGCCGCAAGCGCTGCCAGCCTCCCGGCGTCGTCCGCGGTGGCTGTTCGGAGTATGTGGGTCATGGGGGATCTCCCGGCAGATGGTGAATTTCTCTCCGGCCAACGCCGTCAAACGGCGCATCCAGCGGCGTTGGCTGTCCCTAGAAGACTCTAGCGGTGGTGGTCGCCATGCCCTGCAGCGCACTCACAGGCTGCGCAGGAAAGCCAGGCCACTTTCAGCCAACTCGTCCTGGCTTGGAGCCAGGGGACGCCAGATCGACGCCGCGACGGCAATGGCGGCATTGTCGACCGTGAAACTTTCAATGTTGAGGGGCCCCGTGTAGCCCACTTCATTCAGGACCTGCAGGAAGCCTTTCCAATCGGTCTGGTCCCCACCGGGCGCGCCGCGGTCGTTGCCGCAGACTTGCACGTGCACCAGATGCTCTCCGGCGGTCCGGACCGCCGCGGCCACCGAACGCTCCTCGATGTGAAGGTGGTAGCTGTCCAACGCGAGGCCGACTCCGTTCCCGAGCAGCGGTCCAAGGGCCTCAAGTGCCTGGTCCACCGTGTTAATCAGCGATGTTTCATACCTGTTCAAGGGTTCGATGCCAAGCACCACGCCCGCCTCCTGAGCCCGGGCCGCGACCGGCTGGAGGTTTCGGCGCAGCTCCGCGTAGGCGTCCCGTCGCTGCTCCCGCGACATTCGCCAGACCCGGCCAGTTCGGGAGTAGAACGGCCCACAGACAGTAGGCGAACCGATGCTGCTGGCCATGGTGATGCAGGCTGACAGGTAGGCCTGGGTCCTTTCCACGGCAGCCTGATCCGCCGCCACCAGGTCTCGCCCCGGTGCCATGGCCCCCACCACGAACGGTTTCAGCCCGTTTCTCTCGAGGGATTCCACCACTGCTGCGGACGTGAAATCGCCCTCGTTTTCCAGCGGCAGTTCGACGGCGTCAAACCCTATGGTGGCGATTTTCGCCAACAGCCCGGGAAGGTTGGAGTCGGTCAAGGGGGATTCCCAGACCCAGGTGCTGATTCCGGTCAGACGCTCCAAGCTGTCTCCTTCCATCTGTTTGTCCTGCCGACTGTTCCAGACGCGGCGGTCCCGCGGGGAGGGGGTATATCGCGGGACCGCGGGGGCTGCGTCAGGGAATCTGCCGTTTCTGCCAGACCTCCGGGTAGCCGGCCAGGTCCTCGCCGCCGAACTTGGCGTAGTGCCCGCTGGGCATGCCCTGGTTACGCTGTAGCCACTGGTCCAGTTCGTCCTTGAGGATGGGCTTCTGCGGCAGGACCCATTCGGCCGGAATCGGCTCGCCCTTGAAGACCTTTTCCAAGGCCAGCAGCGGGGTCCGCCATTGGAAGTTGGAATAGACCGGGGCCATGGCGTCGATCCCGGTTTGCTTCCACTTGGTCAGGAAGCTCATCTCATCTTCGCCGGTCATCACGGGCAGCTTCTTGCCGGCATCCTCAAAGGCCTCGAGGGCAGCCACCGCACCGTCTCCGGCGTCCATCCACACGCCCTTGACGTCACCTGTGGCCAATTCATCGGAGATGATGTTCTTGATCTTCGTGGGGTCGGCGCCGGTGAAGTAGTCCTTGGCCTGAATTCCCTTTTCCTCGAAGATCTTCTTGGCCGCCGCCCAGCGGTGCTCCAGGACATCCACACCCGGGAGGATGCGAAGGGCAACCACCTTGTCCCCGGACTGAAGCCTTTCACTCAGGAAAGTGGCGGTGTCGATGCCCCAGGCGAACCCACCGATCGGGTGGATGAACGTGGTGGCGCAGTCAGTCTCTACACCGCGGTCAAACACCACCACGGGTTTGCCTGTCTCGCAGGCACGTTCAACGGCTTGGGTGAGGGCGGCCGTGGAATTAGGTGAAATGACGAACGCATCGCATTTGCCCTCGGCGATGAAATAGTCAATGTCGGCAATTTGGGTGTTGTCATTGTCCTTGGCGTCCCGGGTCTCCATTTCAGAAATGACGCCGGTGCCCTGGAGTGCCTTGAGCTGCTGGTTCATGGTGATCCACCCGGTTTGCCGCCAGGGGTTGGAGATGGAGGCGTTGGCGAAGCAGACCTTGTGCGCTCCCGGGGCCTTGAACTTGGACGTGTCCCTCATCGGGCCCGCGATGTACTGCAGATAGGGCTGCTCCGGGTTCCCTTCAAAGGTTGCCGACCGCTGCTGGTTCTGTGTGTCGTAGAGCGACTGGTCAAACCAGTCTTTGCTTGCCGGACTGGATGCCGCCGCAGAGCCGGTGCCAGTCCCTGTCGTTTGGGTGGCGGATGGTTCGGTGGTACATCCGGTCAGGGCCACCAGCGGCAATGCTGCGGCAAGGGCGATCGCGCGGACAGAGTTATTGCGCATCAGACTCTTCCTCCTTGTTCGGTGCCCTCGGCGGGCGTGGGTGCTGCGGCCAATTGGTGCTGTTCGTCATGGGCAGCGGAACTGGCCCCCTTGCGCTTGCGCTGCCACGACCTGGATGCTGCGGCCACGGCGATGATGATGATTGCTCCTTGGACCGTGTCCCGCCACGTCGCCTGGAGACCCATGAAGTTCAGAAGGGTAAACAAGGACTCGAGGGCGAACGCCCCCGCCGCGGCGGACAGGACCCAGCCGCGCCCCCCGCCCAGCACAACGCCCCCGAGGACGACGGCGGTAATCGCCGTGAACTCGTACCCGCGCCCAACCGACGGATGCACGCCCGCGTAACCCACGAGCAGGATGCCGGCCACGGTGGCCGACAGCGAAGACATCATGAAGGCCCGCGTCCGCACCCACCAGACGCGCGAGCCGGCGAGTGCGGCCGCCGAAGGATTGTCCCCGACCGCGATAAGCATGCGGCCGTAGGGGCGGCGCATCAGGACGAACCCCGCGACCGCCGCCGCTGTCAGGATAATGACCGGGTACGGAATGATGTCCAGAACCGGAACGTCCTGGATGCCGCCGCGCCCGATCTGCCGGAAGCTGTCCGCAGGGTTCCCCTGGGCCGCGCCGCCGGTCCAGTAGAGGACCAGCCCGAGAAGCGCCAGCATCATGCCCAGCGTGACAATGAAACTCGGGACTTTTAGCAAGGTTGTGATCAATCCGTTCACCAGTCCGATGAAGGCGCCCAGCACCAGCATCAGGACCAGCACGGGGATCACCTTGGAATCGTCCTGCCGTATCAGGTTGCCGGCAACGATGACCTGCATCGTCACGACCGATCCCATCGACAGGTCGAATTCCCCGGCGACAATGACGAAGTACTGGCCGATGGCGGCAATGGCAATGGGGGCAGTCCTGCCGACGAACCGGATGAAGGAACCCGGCTCCCCGAAGGACGGGTTTAGGACGATGATCGTCGCCAGGAGGCCGGTCAGCAGGACGAAGACGGCGCCGCCGGGGGTGCGCACGGCGCGCAGGAGCCGCTCGGAACGGCTGGCACGGTTCTGCTTGAGAATGGCGCTGCGCTCGGAGTTCAAAGCCGTACTCATGGCCCCTCCACGGGCACAGGCTGGGCCGCGGGCGTTTCCACGGACCCTTTTGCGGGGAACCGTTCCGGTCTGCTGACGATCCGGCGACGGGCATAGACGGCGACGGCGACGACGATGACTACGCCCCTGACCACATCCTTCAGGAACGGGTTGACCTGCATGACGGACATGATGTTGTCCAACATGGCAAAGATCAGCACGCCGCCGAGGGTGCCGGTGATAGTCCCCTTGCCGCCGGAGAGCAACGTGCCCCCGAGCACAACTGCTGCGATGGAGAGCAGGTCGTAGCCGCCCTGGGAACCCACAGTGGGACTGCCCACGCCCAGCCTGCTGGCAAGGAGCAGCCCTGCCATTCCCGCCAGTACTGAACAGATGACATGCGCCGTAATGACCGGCACGTCAACGCGGATTCCCGATGTACGGGCGACGGCAATGTCGCCGCCGACAGCGTACAGGTGGTGGCCGACGCGGGTGCGGTGCAGGAGCAGGCCGGCCAGGCCCGCGCAGGCCAGCATGATGATCGTGGAGATCGGGACCGGGCCGATCCCCGTGGCTCCGACGAGGCGGAACGCAAGCGGTGTCTCGCCGAAGCTGCCCTTAAAATTGGTGGCGAGGAAGCCACTGATGATCAGGCCCACACCAAGCGTGGCGATGAATCCATGCACATTCAGGCGGGCGACGATCAGCCCGTTCGCGAGTCCAATGACCGCTGCGGTGCCCAGCGTCAGCAGGACTCCGGACAAGACGTTGTTTGGATTGTTGGCCATCACCCCGGCAGCGATGAGGCTGGCCAGGCTGGTGACGTAGGGAACTGACAGATCCAGGCTGCCTGCCAGGATGACCAGTGTCTGGCCGATCGCGATGAAGCCCAGAACACTGGTTCCTGTCAGGATGCTCGAGATATTTCCCGGGCTGAAGAAACTCCGCCCGATGGAGTTCACCAGCAACACTCCCAGGATGAGTGTCACCAGCGCCACCAGGTAGACGATCTGCGTGGAGGACAGTCTCTGGAAGAAGCTTGCTCGTTGTTTCATGCCTCTCCTTCGGGTGCTGTCCTGGCGCCGGTTCCCAGCTGGAGGATGGCTTCTTCCGACGTACCGGCAGGCAGTTCGCCGACGAGCCGGCCATCACGCATGACAAGGATCCGGTCCGACATTCCGATAACCTCCGGAAGCTCGCTGGAGGCCATCAAAATGGCCTTGCCCTCCGCCGCGAGCTGGCGCATCAGCCGGTACACCGCCACCTTGGCTCCCACGTCAATGCCACGGGTGGGTTCATCCAGCAGGACGAGCAGGGGGCGGATAGCCAGCCACTTGGCGAGGACCACTTTTTGCTGGTTGCCGCCCGACAGGTACTGCACCTCCTGGTCCAGGTCCCGCGCGATAACCTCGAGGGAGGAGAATACGCCCGGGATTTCTGTCCTGACGGCTCCCGTGCGGCGCGGAAAGACCGACCTGATGACACTGAGTGCGTTGTCCAGGATGGACTGGTTCAGGCTCAGGCCCTCAGCCTTGCGGTCCTCTGTGATCAGGGCCATCCGGGACCGCACGCCTTGGCGGGGCGACTTGGGCAGCAGCTCCCCACCGGCCATTTTCATCGTTCCGCGGGTGAACGGTGCTGCGCCAAAAATGGCATGAAGCAATTCCGTGCGCCCGGACCCTTGAAGTCCTGCCAGGCCGACAATCTCGCCGGGCTGGATACTGAGGCTGATCCCGTCCAGCTGGCCGTTTCCGGCGCCTTGCAACTCGAGGATCGGCTTCTCCTCGGGACCGTCTGGCGTCAGATCCTCCCGGGGTAACTTGTCCGGGAAGAACGCCGAGATGGGCCGGCCCACCATCAGCCGGACCAGCTGGGCGTCGTCGAGTTTGGAGGCGGGTAGGGTGCTGACCACCTTGCCGTCTTTCAGGACGGTGATGACGTCACAAAGGTCGAACACTTCGCGGAGCCGGTGGGAGACGTAGAGGATGGCCGTGCCACGTTCACGGAGGCGTGCCACTATCTCGTAGAGAAGTCCGACCTCGGCGCCGGCCAGGGCCGCAGTGGGTTCGTCCATGGAGATGATCCGGGCGTCGTAGCTTACCGCCTTCGCGATCTCCACTACCTGCTGCTCAGCCACCGTCAGGCTCCGCACCTGCGTGCTGGGCCGGATGGCGGCGATCCCCAGGGAGTCAAGCAACTCCGCCGTTTGCGAATTCATCAGGGTCTTGTTCACGAGCAGTCCGCGGCGCGGCTCCCGGCCAAGGTAGATGTTCTCGGCCACCGTCCGGTCGGGGAGGAGGTTGAACTCCTGGAACACCGATGACAGCCCCGCTTCGTGTGCCTTCGTGGGATGGCTGAAAGTCACTTCCTGGCCGTCCAGGAGTACGGTTCCGGCGTCGGGTTGGTACACCCCGGCCAGCACCTTCATCAGGGTGGACTTGCCCGCGCCGTTTTCCCCCACGAGCCCGTGTACCTGGCCCCGGTGAAGGCTGAGATGGGCATCCTCCAGTACGGGTACGCCGAAAAAACTCTTGGTCAGTCCGCGGACTTCCAGGATTGGCGGGGGAGCCGGAGAGCCGGAATGGAGCGCCTCGGAAGCATTCACGGCATCAGTTTCGTTGTGGTTCTCCATCGATGCGCCCTCCACGAGCTAACTGTTACAGCACCGGTTCTGATCCGTCAAGAAGTGAACGAGCGTTCACTATTGCCGCTTTCCGGCCGGTCTCTTACTGCTTGAAGGCGGCGTCGAAGGAGGTGTTCGAGGCCGGGAAGTCGAACTTCTTGAGCGCGGCGAGGGCTTCGGGGGCGCCGTGGAGCCGGTCCATGCCCGCGTCCTCCCATTCGATCGAGATGGGGCCGTCGTAGCCGATCGCTGCGAGTGCCCGGAACGAGGATTCCCAGGGCACGTCCCCGCGGCCTGCGGAGACGAAGTCCCAGCCGCGGCGCGGGTCCCCCCAGGGCAGGTGCGAGCCCAGAACGGTGTTCCGGCCGGTGGGCCGCAGCTTGGTGTCCTTGCAGTCCACATGGTAGATCCGGTCCTTGAAGTCCCAGATGAAGGAGACCGGGTCGATGCCCTGCCACATGAAGTGCGACGGGTCCCAGTTCAGGCCGAAGGCCGCACGGTGCCTGATCGCCTCGAGGGTCCTGACGGTGGTCCAGTAGTCGTAGGCGATCTCGGAGGGGTGGACCTCGTGCGCGAAGCGGACACCGCAGTCGTCGAAGACGTCCAGGATGGGGTTCCAGCGGTCCGCGAAGTCCTGGTAGCCGGCCTCGATGACTTTCTCCGGCACGGGCGGGAACATCGCGACGTACTGCCAGATCGAGGATCCGGTGAACCCGACCACGGTGTCGACGCCGAGGGCCTTGGCGAGCCGGGCGGTGTGTTGCATTTCCTCAGCCGCGCGCTGCCGGACGCCCTCGGGGTCGCCGTCGCCCCAGACCCTGGCCCCGACGATCGCCTCGTGCCGGAAGTCGATCGGGTCATCGCACACGGCCTGGCCCTTGAGGTGGTTGGAGATGGCCCAGACCTTGAGGTTGTACTTCTGAAGCACAGCCAGCTTGGACTCGACGTAGCCGGGCTCGTCCCAGCGCCAGGCGTCCAGGTGGTCGCCGGAGACGGCGATTTCCAGGCCATCGTAGCCCCAGCCGGAGGCCAGGCGGGCGACTTCCTCGAAGGGCAGGTCGGCCCACTGGCCGGTAAACAGGGTGTACGGGCGGGGCATGTCAGGCTCCTTCGGTAGTGGTCTGGGTGGTCCGTGCGGACGGGGTCAGCTGGATGAGTGAACCTTTGGCGGCGGCGCTTTCCTCCACGGCCGCGAGGATCCGCTGGACGCTCAGGCCGTCCTCGAACGACGGCGACGGCTGGGTTCCGGTGCCCACCGCGACGAGGAAGTCGCGGATCTCGTGCGTGAACGTGTGTTCCCAGCCGATCACGTGGCCCTGCGGCCACCATGCTTCAAGGTACGGGTGCTCGGGTTCGCTGACCAGGATGCGGCGGAAGCCCTGCTCGCGGACCGGCAGTGTGGCGTCCAGGAAGCCGAGCTCGTTTAGGTCCTCCAAGTCGAACAGCAAGGCACCCTTGTCACCATAGATCTCCAGCTTCAGCGAGTTTTTCTGTCCGGTGGCCACCCGGGAGACCTCCACGGAGGCGATGGCCCCGGAGGCGAGGGTCAGCATGACCCAGGCGGCGTCGTCGACCGTCACCTCCTCGAGCCCGGCGGCGCCCGGGCGCTGCCGGGTGAAGGTGTGCAGCCGGCCGGAGACCTCGGTGACCGGCTCGCTTAGGAGGAACAGCACCTGGTCGATCGCGTGCGAGGCGATGTCGCCCAGCGCGCCGGAGCCGGCGGTGTCCTTGTTCAGCCGCCAGGTCATGGGCACGTCCGGGTCCACGAGCCAGTCCTGCAGGTAGGCGGCGCGGACGTGCCGGACGGCGCCGAGCCGGCCCTCCGCGATCAGCTCCCGGGCCAGCGCCAGGGCCGGGACCCGGCGGTAGTTGAAGCCGATCATGGACTGCACGCCTTCCTCCTGCGCGGCCCGGGCCGCCTCCGCCATGGCCTCGGCCTCGGCGAGGGTGTTGGCCAGCGGCTTCTCGACCAGGACGTGCTTGCCGGCGGCCAGCGCGGCGATGGCGATTTCCGCGTGCATGAACCCCGGCGTGCAAATATCGACGATCTGGATGTCATCGCGGGCGATCACCTCGCGCCAGTCCGTGGCGGACTCGGCCCAGCCGTACTTTGCGGCCGCCTCGGCGACGCCGTCCCGGTCGCGGCCGACCAGGACGCACCGTTCGAACGCCGGGACGTCGAAGTAGCTGGCAACATTCCGCCAGGCGTTCGAGTGGGCCTTGCCCATGAACGCGTACCCGATCATGGCCACTCCCAAACGTGAACCGGGTGCGCGGCCGGGGGTGGTTTCGTGGGAATTCATTGCTGGTCCCTAGAGTGTGGAAGCGGCGGGGTCCCAGTCCTCGGGGAGGGCTGCGGAGGTGGGGGCCGAGCTTTCCACATCGATGAACGTGCCGGAACCGACCGACTCGGAGATCGAGACCATGGTGTCCAGGACGTGGTAGGCGAGGTTGCCGGTGGCGCGGTGCGGGACGCCGGCGCGGATGGAGCGGGCCATGTCCAGCACGCCCATGCCGCGGCCCTGGCTGGGGCCGGTGGCCGGAATAACGGTCCATTCCTCGTCGCCGGCGCGCCAAAGCCTGATGTCGCCGTCGAAGTAGTTCGGATCCGGCAGCGAGATGGTGGCCTCCGTCCCGGTGATCTCCACGAAGCCCATCCGCAGCCGCGGGGACTCGAAGCTGAACACGCTGTGGGAGGACGCGCCGGACTCGAACTGGGCCATGGCGGAGACGTGGGTGGGGACCTCGACCGTGAATTCCTCGCCGGCCTGGGGCCCGGAACCGATGACCCGGACCTCCTTGGCCTTGGAACCGGTCGCGGCCACGCGGCGCACGGAGCCGAACGTCTGCACCAGGGCCGTGAGGTAATACGGGCCCATATCGAACAGGGGACCGGCGCCGTGCTGGAAGAGGAATGCGGGGTTGGGGTGCCACGATTCCGGCCCGGGCGTCTGGAACGTGGTCATGGCCGTCAGCGGGGTGCCGATGTCGCCGCGTTCGATCAGCCGCCGCGCAGTCTGCAGCCCGGCGCCCAGGAACGTGTCCGGGGCGCAGCCCAGCCGCAGCCCCGCGGCGTCGGCCAATTTCAGCAGGCCCAGGCCGGAATCGCGGTCGAGCGAGAACGGCTTTTCCGTCCAGACGTGTTTGCCGGCATTGACGGCGGCCGTGGCCACTTCCACGTGCGCGGCCGGGATGGTCAGGTTGACCATGATTTCGACGTCGGGGTGGTTCAGGGCGGCGTCCACCCCGCCCCACTCCGGGATGCCGTATTCCTTGGCCCGCGCCTCGGCCGCCTCTTCGAAGAGATCGGCGATCACGTGGACCTTAAGGTCGGGGAAGACGGTCAGGTTGTCCAGGTACTGCTTGCTGATGTTGCCGGCGCCGATGACGGCGACGCCCACCGGGCCGCGGCCGGTGGCACGGTTCGGTGATACCTGGTTCACCGTTACCCGGTTCGCTGCGGCGCTCATGCATTCACGCCCTGCGCGTTGGCGGAACCGCTTTGCAGGTAGCCCAGGCTCTGGGCGATGCCGTCGAAGATGTCGCCGGAGTAGTCGTCGAATTCCACGACGCCGACTTCCAGGGACTGCGCCGCGGCGATGACGTCCCGCACGGCGATCTTGCCCTGCCCGGCCGGCTGCTGCGCCTTGGTGTCCGTGGAGACGGGGCCGTCCTTGATGTGGATGAACCTGACCCTGTCGCCGAGGCGCTGCAGCAGCTGCACCGGGTCCTGGCCGCCGACGGCCGCCCAATAGGTGTCCACTTCCAGGACGAGTTCCGGGTCGAGGAGTCCCTCGAAGTACTCCAGCGCGGTCTGGCCCTCGATGCTGGACTCCAGCTCCCAGGCGTGGTTGTGGTAGCCGACGCGGATGCCGTACCCGGCGCCCTTCTTGGCCGCGGCGTTGAGCTTCGCTGCGGTGGCCTGGATGTCCTCGGCCGACTGCCAGTGCTCGGCTGGCAGGTAGGGATCGATCACCGTGCTGATGCCCAACTCCTTGGCCGCGGCGAAGATTTCGTCCTGGTCCTGGCTCAGCAGCGGGGCGTGGCCGGACGGGGCGGTCAGGCCGTTTTCCTTCAGGGCGGCGCCGAGCTCGGCGGCCGTCGCCACGAAGTTGTAGGGCTCAACCTGGGTGAAGCCGAGCTGGGCGACCTTTTTGATGGTGCCGGGCAGGTCTTCCTGGAGGGCGTTGCGGAGGGTGTACAGCTGGATTGAGTAAGACACGGGATTCCTTTGCACGAGTTCGGCTTCGAAGGTGAGAGGGACAGCCCTGACAGCGGGAAGGGGGCGTCCACTCCGTTTGATTCTGCGCGAGGAAGGACTGCACGCCCATGGGCAGCGAGATGATTTGTCTGGAGCGGAGGAACACGATGGCTCTAAGCTAGGGAAGCTTTTGCCGGGCGTCAAGCAAAAGGTGGAAACCACGTGTCGATCTTTGTGAAGCGTGACATGCAGAAGATCTCCGTGCTATCACTTACTCATGAGTACGCCCACCGGCACCGAGCCCGCAGCCCCCGGGGCCGGCGGCAGCCTGTCCCGCGCCGGAGACCTCTTCCAGCTCCTGCGCGACGGCAAGGCCCGGACCCGCGCGGAGCTGGCCCTGACCACCGGGCTCGCCCGGTCCACTGTCGCTTCCCGCGTCGACGCGCTGATGGTCTCTGGCCTTGTTGGCCCGGCGGGGGAGGCGAGCTCCAGCGGCGGCAGGCCGCCGTCGCGCTTTGCCTTCAACCCGGCCGCCCGCGTCGTCCTGGCCGTGGATGTCGGGGCCACCCACGTGATCATCGCCGTTACGGATCTCAGCGGGAAGGTACTCGCCGAGCACCGGCTGGCGCAGGATGTCGCCGACGGCCCGGTGGTTGTCCTGGACCGCGTGGTCGATGAAGGGCTGCGGCTGCTCGCCGGGGCCGGCCGGGGCGCCGCGGATCTGGCTGGCGCCGGGATCGGGCTCCCGGGGCCGGTGGAGCACGCCACCGGCATGCCGGTGAAGCCGCCGATCATGCCCGGCTGGGACGGGTTCGACGTCGTCCGCCATGTCCAGCGGTCCCTCCCGGTGCCGGTCCTGGTGGACAACGACGTGAACATCATGGCGCTGGGGGAGCGCACGGCGCACTGGCCCGACGACGAAAACTTCCTGTTCATCAAGGTGGCCACCGGCATCGGGGCGGGCATCATCAGCAGCGGCCAGCTCCAGCGCGGGGCCAACGGGACGGCCGGCGACCTTGGTCACGTCCGGGTTCCGCGCGGCGATGACGTGCTGTGCCGCTGCGGGAACTACGGCTGCCTGGAAGCCCTGGCGTCCGGGCCTGCCGTCGCCAAGGCGCTGACGCAGCAGGGCCTGCCGGCGCACGACGGCGGTGATGTGCTGCGCCTGGTCGCCGAGGGCAACCTGCGGGCCATCCAGGCGCTGCGGCAGGCCGGCAGGGACCTCGGCGACGTCCTCTCCACGGTCGTGAACCTGCTGAATCCCTCAATGATTGTCATCGGCGGAAGCCTCGGCCAGGCCGGGGAGCACCTCATGGCCGGAGTCCGCGAGGTGGTCTACCGGCGCTCGCTGCCCCTGGCCACGACCCACCTGCGGATCGGCGTGTCCCGGGCCGGGGACCAGGCCGCGATCCTCGGTGCCAGCCAGATGGTCACCCAGCACGTACTCTCGCCCGCCGTCATTGAGGCGACCCTGCAGGCCACGGGCTAGGGCCCGCCGGCCCCGGCCCGGAATTTTCAGCGCAGCTGGAAAATGGTGCGGTGCCAGTCCTTTTCCGCGCTGCCGCTCAGCTCGAACATCACGTGCTTGACCTGGGTGTATTCCTCGAAGGAGTAGGCGGACATGTCCTTGCCGAAGCCGGACTGCTTGAAGCCGCCGTGCGGCATCTCGGAGATGATCGGGATGTGGTCATTGACCCACACGCAGCCCGCGTTGATCTCCCGGGTCGCGCGCATGGCCCGGTGCACATTGCTGGTCCAAGCGGAGGCCGCCAGCCCGTAGACAGTGTCGTTGGCCAGGCGGATGGCCTCGTCATCGTCGTCGAAAGGCAATACCACCAGCACCGGGCCGAACACTTCATCCTTGACGATCTCGCTGTCCAGGGCGGCGTCAATGATGAGCGTTGGCGGGTAGAAGGCACCACGGGCCAGGACGCCTTCGCTGGGGATTTCGCCGCCGGTGAGCACCTTCGCATAGCCGCGGGCACGCTCAACCATTCCCGCGACGTGCTCGCGGTGCTTGACTGAGACCAAGGAACCGAGGTCCGCGCCCTCGTCGTCCTGCAAGCCCAGGCGGATGTCCCGGAAACGCGTCGCGAGCTTGTCCACGAATTCCTGATAGATGGAACGGTGCACAATGGCCCGTGTGGCCGCCGTGCAGTCCTGGCCCGAGTTGATCAGGCTCCCGGCGACCGCGCCGTGCACTGCGGCGTCCACGTCGGCGTCCTCGAAGACCACGAACGGCGCCTTGCCGCCCAGCTCGAGATGAACCCGCTTGGTGTTGACGGCCGCGGCTTCCAGCACGGTGCGGCCGATCGCGGTGGAGCCGGTGAAGGAAACCATGTCTACGCCTTCGTGGCGCATCAGTGCCGCGCCCACTTCGGGGCCGGTGCCCACCAGGACGTTGACGACGCCTGGCGGCAGCCCGGCGTCGTTGAGCGCCTGGGCGAACATTACTGACGTCAGGGGTGTGATCTCGGCCGGCTTGAGGACGATGGTGTTGCCGGCGGCGATGGCGGGAAGAATTTTCCATGCCGCCATCTGGAGGGGATAGTTCCAGGGTGCAATTGAGCCCACCACGCCGATGGGTTCGCGACGAATGCTGGAGGTGTGATCTGGCGAATACTCGGCCGTTGCCTTGCCTTCTAGGTGGCGCGCGGCGCCTGCGAAGAACTCAATGTTGTCGATGGTGCCCGGGACGTCAAAACCCCTGGTCAACCGGAGGGGTTTGCCGGTCTGGCTGCTCTCCACACGGGCGAATTCCTCGGCTCGCTCCGTCAGGATCGACGCGAAACGGTGCAGTATCGCGGACCGTTCGCCCGGTGCCGTGCGGGCCCACGTGGCGAAGGCCGCGCGGGCTGCCGCGACAGCGCGGTCAACGTCGGCCGCACTGGCAAGGTCCACGGTGGCCACCACCCCGCCGGTGGCGGGGTTCACGACGTCGTGCGTGTGGGTGGAAGTGCCCTGCTCGGTGCGGCCGTTGATGAATTGGTACATGATGCTCCCTCGGGGGATGGATGGGTAGTTGATGCCGGGGCGACGCCCGTGACGCGGCTCCCTACTACCGGACCCCCTGTTGGAGGGTTCCCGGCTAGCGGGTGCCCTCGCGCTCGGCGGAATCGAGAATGGCGCTGAGGCCCGCGGCGAAGACGTTCAGGCCGTCAAGCCCCAGGAGTCGATCGCGGTGTTCCTCGATCAGCGGGAAGCCGCTGACCGAAGCGACTGCAACCGCCTGGAGCCAGGGCTCGTGGCCGTCAGAGCTCGGTTTGGCCAGCACTTCCTGGGCGATGCCGGATCCGTGCCCCAGAGTGTAGCTCTCCAGCGCGCCGTAGTAGTGCACGAGCCGGTCCCCGGATAGACCGGCGTCCCGCAGGCAACCGAGGACGAATTCGATGCAGTGCAGTTCGCCCTGGCCGAAGGTGTCGGTGGCAAAGGCGTCGCAGCCAATCGACGGGAACTTGATGAAGACTTCGATCAGGGTGTGGAGGTAGCGCTCCAGGCGGGGCCGCCAGTCCAGGGGCGCGTCCGAAGCGGTTGCTTCTTCAAGCGCCATGGAGAAGAGCCTGTCCAGCGCCGCGCGCAGGATCGCGTCCCGGTTGCGGAAGTGGCGGTACATGGCGGTGGGGTTCACATCGAGTGCCTCGCCGAGGCTTTTGAACGTGAAGCGGGACTGGGGTTCGTCCCGTGCAAGTTCCAGCACGGCGTCGACGATCATGTCTGCATCGAGACGTACTCGCCGGTCCGTGGGCTGTTCCTCGACTCGACCGGGCCTGGGCTGGGCCACGTATCACCGCCTCTCCTGAAGTTCTTTTCCCTGCGTGCGATCCCCACGGTACACGAGTCCCGGCACTCCTAGTCAAAGGTATTGTCATTGCCGTTGTCAACGTCGTTGACATTCTGTTGATGGCCACATAGTGTGACGCAGGACACCAGAAGTTTGCGAGGAAGGGAACCCATGGCCTGCGCTGAGACGATTTTTGAGAACGGTTGGATATACACGGGCGAGGACGAGCGCCCTGTCCGCGCCGCCTTGGCTGTTGCCGGCGGGCGTGTACTGGCAGTAGGGGACGGCGCGGAATTAGCCTCGCTGGCCACCAGCGCCACAATCCGCGTGGATCTGCGCGGACGCCTCCTCATCCCCGGGTTTCAAGATGCCCACGTCCACCCGATCATGGCCGGCGTCGAACACCTGCAGTGCGACCTAACCCGGACCACCAGTGCCGAGGAGGCAGTGGCCGCGGTGCGCGGCTACGCCGAGTCACATCCCGACGAGCCGTGGATCCTCGGCGCGGGCTGGTCGATGGACTGCTTTGCTGGTGGAACGCCCACCCGGCAGATGCTGGACGCGGTGGTATCTGACCGCCCGGTGCTGGTCCAGAACCGGGACCACCACGGGGCCTGGGCCAATACAAAGGCCCTTGAACTGGCGGGGATCGACGCCGGGACGCCGGACCCCGACGGCGGCCGTCTCGAACGTGAGGCCGACGGCTACCCCGCAGGCACCATCCATGAGGGTGCGATGGGACTCTTTGACCACGTGCACCCGGGCATCTCCCCGGAACAGGCCTACGAAGGGTTGCTCTGGGCGCAGGAGCTCATGCTCTCCTATGGCATCACGGCGTGGCAGGATGCCTGGGTGGGTACCTCCCAGAGCCCATTCGGGGACACCCTGGAGACTTACCTCAAGGCGCTCGACGCCGATGAACTCCGGGTCCGCGTCCGGGCAGCGCAGTGGTGGGACCGCTCAGCCGGCCGGGGACAGCTCGCCGAAATCCTGGCGCGCCGCGATCGTGTCGCCGACGCCTGCGATCCGCTGCGGTTGTCCGCGGCAACGGTGAAGGTCATGGTGGATGGGGTGGCGGAGAACTTCACAGCCGCCATGCACACGCCGTACCGCGATCGCCACGGACACCACACGGACAACCACGGCATCGAGTTCTTTGACCCCGCGCAGCTGCGGGAGTTCGTCACAGACCTCGACGCCAACGGGTTCCAGGTCCACTTCCACGCACTGGGCGACCGCGCCGTCACCAATGCGCTCGACGCCGTCGAGCGGGCACGCACTGTCAATGGCCCCGGCACTAACCGCCACCATCTCGCCCACCTTCAGGTGGTCCGCACGGCGGACGTGCCGCGTTTCGCGGCCCTCGGGGCAGCAGCCAACCTCCAAGCACTCTGGGCCTGCCACGAAGAACAATTGGACGTACTGACGCTGCCGTTCCTGGAGGCCGATGCTGAGGAAAGGCACTACCCCTTCGGCGAACTCGCGGCGGCAGGGGCACATCTTGCCGCGGGAAGTGATTGGGCAGTCTCGTCGCCCAACCCCGTCCTGGCCATCCACGTTGCCGTGAACAGAGTGGAGCCAGGTGGCTCGCAGCAACCGCTCGGCCCGGAACACCACAAACTCTCCCTCAAGCAGATCCTTGATGCCTACACCCAGGGCGCCGCATGGATCAACCACATGGACTCGGACACCGGCATCATCCGCCCCGGGGCCCTCGCCGACCTGGCGATCCTTGACCGGAACCTCTTCGACATTCCCGCGGAGGAACTGCATACCGCCCAAGTGGACGAAACCTGGATTGCCGGCGAGCGCGTCTTTGCCCGGCTGGATCCGTCATAGAACCGGGACGCCTTTCATGATTAGAGGAAGGATGCGCATGGCTCCCACACGCACATCGCGTCGACGGCTGGGCGCCGTCGTCGCCGGTTGCTCGGCCATTGGCCTCATGCTCAGCGGGTGCGGCACAACTGCGGGCGGCACCGTCGCCGCCAAATTCACCCTGAGCAATTCGACGCCCAAACCCAACAAGGAAATTGACCAGTTCAGCTGGGCGCTCTACGCCGAGCCGTTTTCGCTCGACTACGCCTACGCGTTCGACTACCCGGACAACCAGGTCTTGGCAAACATGTGCGAATCGCTCTTCCGTTGGAACCCCGACCTGACCTCCGCGCCGGGGCTGGCAACCAAATTTGAGCACCCTGACGACCTGACCTGGGTATACACCATCCGGCAGGGAGTCCACTTCCACGACGGCAGCCTCCTGACGGCCGCGGACGTGGTGGCCTCGCTCAAGCGGCATGTCGATGAGAAGGTCGGTTCCTTCTGGGCTTCCTCCTTTGAACGAGTGGCCGACATCCGGAAGACCGGCGACTACGAGGTCACCATCACCACCAGTGTCCCGGATTACGCCTTGAACTCCGCGCTGGTCGGGGCGCCCGGCGTTGTGGAATCCGCCAAGACCCTCGCCAAGGACGGCGCGGACTACGGCAACGCCACCACAGGCGTGAATTGCACGGGCCCCTTTGAATTTGACCACTGGGAGGCCGGGGARGGCATCACGCTCAAGCGCTTCGACGACTACTGGGATCCAAGCCTCAGGGCCAAGGCGAAGCAGATGACCTTTAAGATCCTCCCCGACGCCAATGCCCGGGTTAACGCCCTGCAGACCGGCGAGATCGATGGCAGCTGGCAGGTTCCCTCCAACGCACTGGACATCCTCAAAGCCAACACCGACGCCGGAAACGTCTACTTCGGCAACGACACCTCGGTGCAAAGCCTGGTCACATCAAATCTCAACGGCGTCTTCGGCGATGTCCGGGTCCGCAAGGCCCTCATGATGGCCATCAACCGTGAGGCGCTCCTTCAGGCGGCAGAGCAGGGCTACGGCAAGACGACCRATGCGCTGACCACCAGGAACGTGTGGGTTGGTGCCCAGCCTTCCACGGTCAATTCGGCCTTCGAATCGCCCGACAAACAGGACTACAACCTTGACGAGGCCAGGCGCCTCATCAAGGAAGCCGACGCTACAGGCAAGAAATTCGTCTACGCGACGGCGTCCCTCACCGCGGCCTTCGACATCACCTCGCGTGCCGTTGCTTCCGCTGCCCGGGAAATCGGCCTGGCACCGGAGATTCAGACCATGTCCAATGACAAGTACACGACGCTGTTCTCCGACCCCGAGGCCCGCAAGGGTGTCGATCTCTTCGAGACGTCCTGGTACCTCTCCAGCGCCGAACCCCTTGAAATGTACTCCGTGCTCCGTACCGGCGATTTCAGCAATTACGGTGGCTGGTCCAACGCCGAGTATGACCAACTCATCAACAGCGCGGTCGGCACCGAAGACGACGCCGAGCGAAACCGGCTCACGGCCCAGGCGGCGAAAATCGCCAGCCAGGACGTGGTCTGGTCTCCGCTCTATGAGACCGTCACCGCACTGTGGCTCGGCAAGCGCATCACGGGCGTGACGCCGTCGATCAACTACATGTACTACCCCTGGGCAGCAACGATTGGAGGCCGGTAGCCGTGGCTGTGACCCAACTGGCAGCACCACCCGCCCCACCGTCCCCCGCAACGAAGAAAAGCCCGACGGCGGCACCATTAGCCCTGGTGCTCCGCAAGGTAGGAACGCTGCTGATCACCCTGTTCTTCGCCTCACTGATCGTGTTCTTCTCCCGCTTTGTCCTGCCGGGCGACCCGGCGCGCTTCCTCCTGCGCGGCCGGAGCCCCAAACCGGAGGCCCTCGCGGAGATCACCAAACAGTTCGGCCTGGACAAGCCTCCGATCGAGCAGTATGTCACGTGGATCGGAGGCATCCTCCACGGTGACTGGGGCCGCTCGCTGACCTACCGCCAGAGCGTGAGCGATGTGCTGCTCAACCGCCTGCCCGTGACGCTGGAACTCGTGGCCCTGGCCGCCGTCTTCATCACAGTTCTGGGCCTCATTGCCGGCATGCTCGCAAGCTTGAACAAGGGCGGCTGGGACCGCTTCATCCTCATCACGGTCACGGCAGCCGGTGCCATACCGCCGTTCGTTGCGGCGATTGCTCTGACCGCCCTCTTCGCGGTCCAGTTGGGGTGGTTTCCTTCCTTCGGCAGCGGTGATGAAGGGCCGAGCCGGCTTTGGCACCTGACACTCCCTGCCCTGGCGCTGGGCGTGACCTTCATTGCCTTCATGGCCCGGGTGACGCGTTCCTCAATGAACGAACAACTCATCCGCGAACACGTGGAGGTGGCCACCAGCCGCGGCCTCACACGCAGTTCCGTGGTGTTCCGGCACGTGCTCCGCAACGCCCTGGGCCCCATTCTGACGGTGAGCGGGGTACTGATCGCCGGCCTTCTGGTCTCAAGCGCCATCGTGGAGCAGACATTCGGCCTGACCGGGATCGGCCAGCTTCTGGTCCAGTCGATCGACCGGCTCGACTTCGCGGTGGTTCAGGCGATCGTCATGATCGTTGTCACGGCATTTGTCCTGGCCAACACGGTCGTTGATCTCATCCAACCCCTCATTGACCCGCGGATCGCCGCAGGAACGGAGTCCCGATGACTCTCACAGGAACGCTTCCCCTCCTGAGGACCCGGCGCTACGGAAGCCTCCTGTCGGTCACGGGCTGGATGGCAGTGACGGTGACGCTCGTCGTCGTGTTGCTCTCCCTCCTCGCCCCGGTCATGGCGCCGTACGATCCGGACTTCGTCGATCTCTCCAGCGTGCTGAGCGGGCCAAGCAGCGCCCACTGGCTCGGCACCGATGCCCTGGGCCGCGACCTCCTCAGCCGGCTCATGTTCGGGGGGCGAACGTCGCTGATGGGCCCGTTGATTGTGGTGGCAGCGTCCACGGTCCTGGGCCTGCTCTTAGGCCTGGCAGCCGGATGGACGGACGGCTGGATCAGCAGGATCCTGACCCGCATTTTCGATCTGCTCTTCGCCTTCCCCGCACTGCTGCTCTCCATGCTGGCCATTGCCATCTTCGGCAAGGGCCTTATGGCGCCGATACTGGCCATGACCATCAGCTACATCCCGTACGTGGCGCGTTTGACGCAGCAGTTGGTGGTCGCCGAACGGGGCCGACCGTATGTCCAGGCCTACCGGGTACTGGGATTCCGGACTCCCTGGGTGGTGCTGGGACGGGTCATGCCAAACCTGGTCCCCACCGTTGGCGCCCAGTCCACGCTCAATTTCGGTTATGTGCTCGCCGATCTCGCGGCACTGTCGTTTATTGGCCTCGGCATCCAGCCGCCAACCTCCGACTGGGGCGCCATGATCGAGGAGGCCCGGGGCGCGCTGCTCGGCGGCCATGTGCTGCCGGCCCTCCTGCCTGCGCTCGTCGTCGTTCTTATTGTCGTATCCATCAACGTCATCGGTGAGGAACTCTCCGACCGGATTGGAGGCAAGCTTTCATGAGCAAGCTCCTTGAAATTGACCAGTTCACGCTGCAGTTCCCCGGCCGCGGGGCGCTCCTGAACGAGGTCTCACTGCACGTCGACGATGGCGAGGCCGTCGCCCTGGTGGGCGAATCTGGTTCCGGGAAATCGCTCACCACCCGGGCCGCTCTGGGGCTCTTTCCGGAAACCTCCAGGCTTTCCGGGTCTGTGAAGGTACAGGGCCTGGACACGACGAGTGCCCCGGCGGCCAAGTTGCTGCAACTGCGCCGCAACCGCGCCTCCATGATCTTCCAGGACCCGCGCGCCGGCATCAACCCGGTACGCACGGTGGGGGATTTCCTCACCGAGACGCTGGTGAGATGGCGTGGCCTGAGCCGGGAAGAATCGGTCGAGCGGGCCATCACGCAGCTGGAACAGGTGGGCCTGCGGCGGACCAAAGAGATGATGCGGCAGTATCCGCACCAGCTGTCCGGGGGCATGCTCCAGCGTGTCATGATTGCGGCCGCGCTGCTCGATTCGCCCGAACTGCTCTTGTGCGACGAGCCGACCACAGCCCTGGACGTCACCACTCAGGCCGGGATTCTCGAATTGCTGCGCGAACAGCAACAGGCGCGGGCCATGGGCATGCTGTTCATCACGCACGACCTGAACCTCGCCGCCTCCCTGTGCGATCGGGTCTACGTTTTGCGCAAGGGCGAAGTTGTGGAGCATGGCGCGGCATGCGACGTGTTCTTGAGCCCGCAGGCGGACTACACCCGCCAGCTGGTCGGCGCCACGCCGCGCATCGAGCTCGACAAGGTCCCGACAGCGCCCGCGGCCGACGGCACCATGCCGCTGCTCTCGGTCAAGGGCCTGGGCCGGCGCTATGAGTTGCCGGGCGGGGAAATGCTGACCGCCCTGAACGACGCCACGTTCACCCTTGCCCCTGGCGGCTCCCTGGGCGTTGTGGGCGAGTCAGGTTCGGGCAAGTCCACGTTGGCGCGAATGATTGTCGCGCTCGAGACGGCCGATGAGGGCGAACTCGCGATCAACGGCCGGGTCCGGGCGCCACGTCCGCTCCGGGCCCGTGAACGCAAGCTCCTGGCCAAAGACGTTCAGATTGTCTTCCAGGATCCCTACCTTTCCCTGGATCCGAGGATTGCCGTGGGTAAGGCGGTGGCGGATGTTTTCCGGCTCCACCAGGGACAGGGGCGGGCAGACGCCGTGCAGAGCGCCCGGGAGCTTCTCGAACGCGTGGGCATCGGCCCGGAGCGTTTCGACTCCAAACCGCGGGCACTTTCGGGCGGGCAGCGGCAGCGCGTGGCGATTGCCAAGGCCCTCGCTGCGCGGCCCAAGCTGCTGGTCCTGGACGAGGCCACCAGTGCCCTGGACGTCTCGGTCCAGGCGCAAGTGCTGGAGCTCGTGGAGGAAGTGCGGGAGCAGCTGGGCCTGACCATTCTCTTCGTGACCCACGATCTCGCGGTGGTTTCCAGGCTGTGCGCGGAGCTTCTTGTGCTGCAGCAAGGCCAGATCGTGGAGCAAGGGCCCACGGCGAAGATCTTGTCTGCTCCCACCAGCGACTACACCCGCACGCTCCTCGACTCACGGCCGAGGGCCCTCTGGGAAGAGCAGCCCGCTTAGTTCGACATCTATGCCGGCGCCTGTACAACCAACGTGTGCCACCAACCCAGGTGCCTCGGGCACTCGCAAAGTGCTCACAAAGCACTCACAAATAGGAGAGATTCCAGTGCATACGACCGTTTTTGAGCGGAGCTTCCCGGGCTCGGCAATTGTTGAGCAGGCTTTGGCGGACACCGTGCACCGACCATTCTGGATCGACGATCTGGGCGATGACGTGGTTCGGTACCCCCAGCTTGAGAGTGAGCTTCAAGCCGATCTCGTTGTAGTGGGCGCGGGCTACACAGGCCTGTGGACGGCCCTGCGGGCCAAAGAACGCAATCCGGAACTTGACGTAATCGTCGTCGAGGCGCAACGCGTCGGCTGGGCCGCGTCCGGCCGCAATGGCGGGTTCTGCGTTGCGAGCCTGACGCATGGCTATGAGAACGGCAAGAACCGCTGGCCCAAGGAACTGGACCAGTTGGAGCGCCTGGGCATGGAAAACCTGGACGGGATCCAGGAGACCGTTGAGCGTTATCAGATCGATTGCGACTTCGAGCGCACGGGCGAGTTCAACGTGGCCGTGGAACCGCACCATGTTGAATCGCTTAAGAGCGACGGCGGGGGTGGGGTTTTCCTTGACACCGATGCGATGCGCGCGTCGGTGAATTCGCCAACCTACCTCGCCGGCCGTTGGCACAAGGACGGGGCCGCCATGATCCATCCCGCCAAACTGGCCGCGGGACTGGCGCGGGCGGCGACGGAGCTCGGCGTGCAAATTTTCGAAGAGTCCCGCGTCAGCGGGCTGGAAGGGTTGCCTGGCGGCGTCCGCGTGCACACGGGATCCGGCGGCGTTCGGGCCAAGCAGGTAGCCCTGGCCACCAATGTCTTCCCCTCCCTCCTGAAACGGAACAGCTTCATGACCGTGCCGGTCTACGACTACGCGCTCATGACCGAGCCGCTCACGGACGAACAGCTCGCCGCCATTGGCTGGAAGGAACGCCAAGGCATCGGCGACATGGCCAATCAATTCCACTACTACCGCTTGAGCAAGGACAACCGCATTCTTTTCGGCGGCTACGACGCCATCTATTACGCGGGGCGCCAGGTCAAGGAGGCGTACGAGGACCGGGAGGAGACGTTCAGGAAGCTGGCCAGCCACTTCTTCACGACGTTTCCGCAGCTTGAGGGATTGAAGTTCAGCCACAAGTGGGGAGGCGCCATCGACTCCAGCACCCAGTTCTGCACCTTTTTCGGTACGGCCCGAAAGGGACGGGTGGCCTATGCCGCAGGCTTCACGGGCCTGGGTGTTGGGTCCACCCGCTTTGCCGCCGATGTCATGCTGGACCTGCTGGCCGGACACGAAACCGAGCGGACACGCCTTGAGATGGTGCGCAAACGCCCGCTCCCGTTCCCGCCCGAGCCCTTCGCTTCGATTGGGATCAACCTGACCCGCTGGTCGATGGACCGGGCCGATCACAATGCGGGCAAGCGGAACCTTATCCTCAAGACGCTCGACGCCGTGGGGCTGGGTTTCGACTCCTAGACACCCCCATTGACCCCACCAGAGGAGACCCAGCAATGACGGACTCAGCGGCCGAGCACACAGCGGCACTCGGTCTTGACCTGAAACACGAGCCGCTTTCCGCCGACAAGGTTGTTCTGGGCAATCCCAGCACAGCGGTTCGCGAGCTTGAGGACCTGGCGGGATGCGGCGTCGGCATATGGGAAATGACCCCGGGCACTGCCACTGATACCGAGGCCGAGGAGGTCTTTGTCGTCCTGAGCGGGAAGGCCCGCCTCGTGTTCCTCGACGACGGAAGCACCTTGGACGTCGCAACTGGCGACGTCGTACGGCTGCGCCAAGGTCAACGGACGTCGTGGACCGTCACCGAGACGCTTCGCAAGATCTATTTCGCGGGCCAATAGCCCCGCCCCGGAAACGTCACATTCCGCGGGTGCGGCAGGGGCCCGTGATAGCAATGGGACTGATGAAAGCATATTTCTGCCCGGCCGCCGGGCAACGGCCCACCCCATGAGCGGCGTGGCCCGGGCGCCGCGCGGCTGGCTCCTCATGCTCGCGATCGGGCTGATCGCGCTGAACATGCGCGGCCCGTTGGTGGCGGTTGCCCCGGTGATCGCCCAACTGGAGGACGATCTCGGGTTTACCCCGGTGGAATTGGGATTCCTGACCGGCATTCCGGTGCTGTGCTTTGCCCTCGCCGCGCCCCTGGCCTCGCTGGCCGGACGCAAGCTGGGGCCCGAGTTCGCCATCACCCTGACCCTGCTCGGCGTGCTCTTCGGCGTCGTGGTCCGCTCGGCCGGCGGTGGTGCCCTGGTCATGCTGGGCACGGTGATCCTCGGCGTCGCCATCACGATCGGCAACATCGTGGTCCCGCTGATCATCCGCCGTGACTTCACCCCCGCCCGGCAAGGCGCGGCAATGGGCACCTACACCGCGGCACTGAACATCGGCTCGTTCCTGACCTCCATGGTGTCGGCGCCGCTGGCTGACCTGCTGGGCTGGCGGCCCGCGATTGCCGCCAGTGGCCTGTTCGCGGTGGCGGCTGCCGCCGTGTGGGTGATTGCGGTTGGCCGGCGGGCATTCATACCTGCTGCCATCCCCGCGGCGGACCCGCGGCGGCCCGGCAAGCTCACCTCGCGGTGGATCACGGCAGCGCTGACCTTCGGGTTCGCCGGGCAGGCGTTCTCGTACTACGGAGTGACCGCCTGGCTGCCAAGCCTGCTCTCTGACGAACTCGGCATGTCGCCGGCAGCCGCCGGGGCGGGGTCCTCGCTCTTCCAGATCCTGGCCATTGTGGGCGGACTAGGCGTGCCGCTGGCGGCCCGGTTCGCCAGTACGACGGCGGTGGGCCTCGCCCTTGGGCTGCTGTGGCTCACCGTACCCGTGGGCCTGCTGCTCGCACCGGAGCTGTGGTGGCTGTGGTGTTCCTTCGGCGGTGTGGCCCAGGGCGGCGGCATCACGCTAATCTTCCTGGCCATTATCCGGCTGGCGCGGGACCAGGCCTCGGCGGCCCGGATGTCCGCCGTCGTCCAGGGGACGGGATACTCCTTCGGGGCAGTGGCGCCGACCCTGCTGGGCTACGTCCACGGGACTACCGGCGCCTGGACGGGCCCGCTGCTGATGATCCTGTGCTCGGTGGCCGCGTTCATCCTGGGCACCTCGCTGTCACTGCGGCGGGTGCCGAAGCCCCACTGATTCGCTGTCGCGCGCCGGGGTGATGTCAATCGCGACGACAGGTAAGGCCCATGTTCGCGGGGAACATGGGCCTTACCTGTCGTCTCGACGCCGTTGTCGAGTACGGGGGGATTTTCCGTTGCTGGACTGCCACCCGGATTTCGGGGTGCCTGTTGCGAAGGGCCTGGCAGCCCAGCCAACGGAAATCTGTGCGGACCCGGTTGCCCGGGACGCGGAGTCCTACGCCGGAAGCAGTGCGGGGTCCCCGCTGGCGACGCCGGCGCCGTCGCGCGCTTCGTGCAGGAAGCGGTCGTAGGCCGGCAGTGTCAGGAAGGCCGGGAACTCGGTGCTGAGGGTGACTTCCTCGAAGATGTCCCGCGCGTCGGCGAAACGGTCTCCTTCGAAGCGCTCCAGCTTGGCGAATTCCTCGTCCAGCATGTCCTCCACCCACTCCCGGGTGATCAAGTCGCCGTGGTCGGTGATGGCGCGGACGAAGATCCACTGCCACAGCTGCGAGCGGGAGATTTCCGCGGTGGCGGCGTCCTCCATCAGGTTGTGGATGGCTACGGCGCCGTTGCCGCGGAGCCAGGACTCGATGTAGCGGATGCCGACTTCGATGTTGTTCCGGATGCCCTGTTCGGTGATGGTTCCGGTGGTCGTGGAGATGTCCAGGAGCGCGCGGTCGTCCGGGGTGACGTCCTCGCGGAGGCGTTCGAGCTGGTTCGGACGCTCGCCGAGGACGCCGTCGAACACCTCGCGGCAGACCGGCACCAGGTCCGGGTGCGCCACCCAGGAGCCGTCGAAGCCGTCGCCGGCCTCGCGGGTCTTGTCCGCGCGGACCTTCTCGAAGGCGATCGCGTTGGCCTCCTGGTCCTTGCGGTTGGGGACAGCCGCGGCCATGCCGCCGATCGCCATGGCGCCGCGCTTGTGGCAGGCGCGCACGAGCTGTTCGGTGTAGGCGCGCATGAACGGCTGGGTCATGGTGACCTGGCCGCGGTCCGGGAGCACGAAGCGCGGGCCGCGGGTGCGGAAGTTCTTGATCAGGGAGAAGATGTAGTCCCAGCGGCCGGCGTTCAGGCCCGCGGCGTGGTCGCGGAGTTCGTAGAGGATCTCCTCCATTTCGAACGCCGCGGTGATGGTCTCGATCAGCACGGTGGCGCGGATGGTGCCCTGCGGGATGCCCAGTAGGTCCTGCGCCAGGATGAAGATGTCGTTCCACAGCCGGGCCTCGAGGTGGCTCTCGATCTTGGGCAGGTAGAAGTACGGGCCTTTGCCCTGGGCGATCAGGCGGCGGGCGTTGTGGAAGAAGTACAGGCCAAAGTCCACGATCCCGCCGGCAATAGGCGTGCCATCGATGAGCATGTGCTTTTCCGGCAGGTGCCAGCCGCGGGGGCGGACCACGACTGTGGGCAGTTCCCCGGCCGGGCGCAGCTTGTACTCCTTGCCCTCCGGGGAAGTGAAGTCGATCCGGCGTTCCAGCGCGTCCGTGAGGTTCAGCTGGCCCTGGATCACGTTGCGCCAGGACGGCGTGGAGGAGTCCTCCATGTCCGCGAGCCACACCTTGGCGCCGGAGTTCAGCGCGTTGATGGTCATCTTCTTGTCGACCGGCCCGGTGATTTCCACGCGGCGGTCCTCCAAGCCCGGGGCCGGGGGAGCGACGCGCCAGTTCGGGTCGTTGCGGACGGACTCGGTCTCGCGCAGGAACCGCGGGTCCTGGCCCTTGGAGATCTGCTGGCGGCGTTCCTGCCGTGCCTGCAGCAGCTCCCGACGGCGCCCTGCCGTGGCCTTGTGCAGCTTGGCAACAAACGCCAGCGCGTCCGGCGTGAGGACCTCGCCCTGCCGGCAAATCGGCTGCGCGGTCAACGTGATCCCGTTGATAGTGAAGTTGTCAGTGAAGCTGTTCATTTCAAATCTCCTTAGAGAAGAAGCAAGTTCGACGGCGGGCCGTGCGTCAGGTGCGGTGCCCCCGAGGCCGAAGGTGCCGGTATTGCGGCAGCCTGCGTAAAAGGGGCCCTGTGTCCGGGCCTGTCCTCGCTCAGCGAGGTCGGGCCCGGACATGGGGAATAGCAGGCAGAGCAATGCCGGACCGAAGGGCCGGGCGGAAGCGCCGCCGTCGGGTGTCTAGTGGAACTGGCCTTCTTCGGTGGATCCCACCAGGGCCAGGGTGGATGCGTTCGGGTTGAGCGCGGTGGCGATGTCGTCGAAGTAGCCGGTGCCGACTTCGCGCTGGTGCTTGGTGGCGGTGTAGCCGCGGGACTCGGAGGCGAATTCCTTCTCCTGCAGCTCGACGTACGCGCTCATGCCTTCCCGGGCGTAGCCGTGGGCGAGGTCGAACATCGAGTAGTTCAGGGCGTGGAAGCCGGCCAGGGTGATGAACTGGAAGGTGAAGCCCATGGCGCCGAGTTCGCGCTGGAACTTCGCGATCGTGGCGTCGTCGAGGTGCTTGCGCCAGTTGAACGACGGCGAGCAGTTGTAGGAGAGCATCTGGTCCGGGAACTCGGCCTTGACGGATTCGGCGAACTTGCGGGCCAGTTCCAGGTCCGGGGTACCCGTCTCCATCCAGATGAGGTCGGAGTACGGGGCGTAGGCCTTGGCGCGGGCGATGCAGGGTTCGATCCCGTTGCGGACCTTGTAGAAGCCCTCCGGGGTGCGGACCGGCTGGCCGCCTTCGCGGAGGATGAATTCCTGGTCGCGCTCGTCGACGTCGGAGGTGATCAGGGTGGCCGCCTCGGCGTCGGTGCGGGCGATGATGACCGACGGGGTACCGGCGACGTCGGCGGCGAGCCGGGCCGCGTTCAGCGTCCGGACGTGCTGCTGGGTGGGGATCAGGACCTTGCCGCCGAGGTGGCCGCACTTCTTTTCCGAGGCGAGCTGGTCTTCCCAGTGCACGCCCGCGGCGCCGGCCTGGATCATGGACTTCATGAGCTCGTAGGCGTTCAGCGGGCCGCCGAAGCCTGCCTCGGCGTCGGCCACGATCGGGACCATCCAGTCCTCGACGGTCTGGATGCCCTCGGAGAACTCGATCTGGTCCGCGCGGAGCAGGGCGTTGTTGATGCGCCGGACCACCGTGGGAACGGAATTGGCGGGGTAGAGCGACTGGTCCGGGTAGGTGTGGCCGGAGTTGTTGGCGTCCGCGGCGACCTGCCAGCCGGAGAGGTAGATGGCGCGGAGGCCGGCCTTGACCTGCTGCACGGCCTGGTTGCCGGTCAGGGCGCCGAGGGCGTTGGTGTAGCCGCCGGTCTTGTGCTCTTCGGTGAGCTGCTTCCACAGCTTTTCGGAGCCGCGCCGGGCGAGGGTGTGTTCTTCGGAGACGCGGCCGCGGAGGCGGATGACGTCGGAGGCCTTGTAGTCCCGGGTCACACCTTCCCAGCGCGGGTTGGCGGCCCACTCGAGCTCCAGTGCGGCGGCCTGCTGTTCGGGCGTCTGCTGGGTGGGCTCAAATGCTGCAGTCATCTTTGTCTCCTTGGTGGGTCCGGGGCCGGTCAGTCTGCGTCTCTGCAGAGCCTGGTTGGTTGTTCCCGGATAGTGAATCTTTCCGTGAGTTCTACTTTTCTGCACTTTCCAAGGGGTTTCTAGACCAAAGCTATGGAAAGAAATGCACTTCTTCGCGTATTCTCAAGAAATGCACTCAACCAGCTGGAACCGCCAAGCCCTTGCGTCGTCCGCGCCCGCAGCGCCGGAGGTGGATGTCATCAGCTTGGGCCGGCGCGTCCGGCATCTGCGCAAGGCGGCAGGGCTCACGCTCGACGACCTGAGTGCCGCCGTCGGGACGGCCCCCAGCCAGCTGAGTCTGATGGAAAACGGCAAACGCGAGCCCAAGCTGGGTCTGCTCCAGCAGCTTGCTGCGGCACTCGGGGTGAGCATCGACGAACTGCTCGGCGCGGAGCCGCCCAACCGGCGTGCGGCGCTGGAGATCGAGCTGGAACGGTACCAGCGCAGCCCCATCTATGAGTCCCTGAATCTGCCCAAGATCCGCATCAGTTCGCGGCTTCCGATGGATGTGCTGGAGTCCATGGTGGGCCTGCAGCATGAGCTTGAACGCCGGCTCAATGAGCAGGTCGCGACGCCGGAGGAGGCCCGCCGCGCGAACGGTGAACTGCGCGCGATGATGCGCGAGAGGAACAACTATTTCCCCGCGTATGAGGCCGAGGCGCAGAAGGTCCTGGCCTCGGTGGGCCACACCAGCGGTCCGCTGTCCCACCACGTCATTTCGGACATCGCCGGGCATCTCGGATTCAGCCTCCACCATGTGGGTGATCTCCCTCATTCCACGCGTTCGGTGACTGATCTTAAGAACCGCCGAATTTATCTCACGCAGAACGCCCGCAGCGATCACGACCCCCGTTCGGTGCTGCTGCAGGCGCTGGGCCATTACGTCCTGGGCCACCAGACGCCGAACAACTACGGCGATTTCCTGATGCAGCGCGTGGCCACGAACTACTTCGCCGCCGCGCTCCTGTTGCCCGAGCAGGCCACCGTGGAGTTCCTGCAGCGGGCCAAGCAGGCCAAGGAAATCGCGGTGGAGGACATCCGGGACGCCTTCGCCGTGTCCTATGAGACCGCCGCGCACCGGTTCACCAACCTCGCCACCCAGCACCTGGACATCCGCACCCACTTCCAGAAGACCCACAAGAGCGGCATCATCTACAAGGCCTACGAAAACGACGGCGTGACGTTTCCGCAGGACCACACCGGCGCCATCGAGGGCCAGCCCTCATGCAAGAACTGGACGTCCCGGGTGGTGTTCGACGTCCCGGACAAGTTCAGCGCCTACAACCAGTACACGGATACCCCGGCCGGGACGTACTGGTGCACGGCCAGGACGGAACGCTCCGCGAACGGGGAGTTCTCGCTCTCCGTGGGTGTCCCGTATGCGCACGTGAAGTGGTTCCGCGGCCGCGACACCACCGAGCGGTCCAAGTCCACCTGCCCGGACGAAAGCTGCTGCCGCCGCCCGCCGGCGTCGCTGACCGCCGAATGGGCCGGGAACGCCTGGCCCTCGGCCCGGGCCCACTCCCACCTGCTGGCGGCCATGCCGCCGGGCGCCTTCCCGGGCGTGGACGAGACCGAGGTCTACTCCTTCCTGCAGGCGCACTCGGGGAGCTGACCCTCCCTCAGTTCCTGCGGGTTCCTCCTGGACCCTCCCTCAGATCCTGCCCGTTACTGCTCGTCGCTCCCTCATTTCCTGCGGCTTTCGGTGCGTCGCTCCCGCACATCAGGTGAGGGAGCGTCCGGGAGTTTGCTGCAGAAGGTGAGGGAGCGTCCCCTTGGGCGTGGCTGACCGCAGGGCAGACTATATTGGCCTGTGTCAGCTCATCGATCTATCTCGCGGGAGCGTGCGCCCATGGCCAAGGAACTTGCCACCCAGCTCATCGAACAACTCCAGGCTGCCGGCGTGCAGCGGATCTACGGGATTGTGGGGGACAGCCTCAACCCGATTGTCGACGCCGTCCGCAAGACCGGCGGCTCGCAACAGGGCGGTATCGATTGGATCCATGTCCGGCATGAGGAGGCGGCCGCATTCGCCGCGGCGGCGGAAGCCCAACTGACCGGCCGGCTCGCGGTGTGCGCCGGCTCCTGCGGGCCCGGCAACCTGCACCTGATCAACGGCCTGTATGACGCCAACCGTTCCGGGGCGCCGGTGCTGGCCATCGCCTCGCACATCCCCAGCAAGCAGATCGGCAGCAGTTTCTTCCAGGAAACCCACCCCGACCGGCTCTTCAACGAGTGCTCGGTCTATTCCGAGCTGATCAGCACCGCGGAGCAGGCGCCCCGCGTCATGCACAGCGCCATCCAGCACGCCGTCGGCCTAAGGGGCGTCGCCGTCGTGACCCTTCCCGGTGACATCGCCGGCCTGGAGGCGACGGCCGAAACGCCGGCCCCGGCGACCTTCCGGCCGGCGGCGCTGATGCCGGACCCCGCGAGTGTGCAGGAACTGGCCGACGCCATCAACGCCGCCGGCAAGGTGGCCATCTTTGCCGGTGCCGGCGTCGAGGGCGCGCACGACGAGGTGATTGCGCTCGCCGGGCTGATCGCGGCGCCGATCGGCCACAGCCTCCGCGGCAAAGACTTCATGCAGTACGACAACGCCTATGACATCGGCATGACCGGGCTGCTGGGTTACGGCGCCGCGGCCGAGGGCATCGAGGACGCGGACCTGCTGATCCTGCTGGGAACGGACTTCCCGTACGACCAGTTCCTCCCCGGAACCCGGACGGCGCAGGTGGACCGGGCCGCGCACAAACTGGGGCGGCGGACCGACGTCGACGTCGCAGTGCACGGCGACGTCCTCCCCACCCTTGCCGCCCTCATGCCGTTGGTCACGGCCAAGAAGAGTCGCCGTTTCCTGGATGCGATGCTGAAGAAGCACGACCGGCTCATGAACAAGGCCGTGGGGGCGTACACCCGCAACGTCGGGACGAAACAGCCGATCCACCCGGAATATGCTGCCTCCCTGCTGGACCAGGTGGCGGCGAGGGACGCGATTTTCACGGCGGACACCGGCATGTGCAATGTCTGGACCGCCCGGTACATCAACCCGCTGGGCACCCGCCGGCTGATCGGCTCGTACCTGCACGGGTCCATGGCCAACGCGCTGCCGCACGCGATCGGCGCCCAGCTGGCCTACCCCGGCCGGCAGGTGGTTTCGGTCTCCGGCGACGGCGGCCTGTCGATGCTGCTGGGCGAGCTCATCACGGTCGCCGCGCACCGGCTGCCCGTGAACGTGGTGGTCTTCAACAACTCCACCCTGGGCATGGTGAAACTCGAGATGCTGGTGGACGGGCTCCCGGACTTCGGCGTCGACGTCCCGGACGCCAACTACGCGGACGTTGCCCGGGCCCTGGGCTACCACGCCGAGCGCGTCACGGATCCGTCCCGCATCGAGGCTGCGTACCGGGAAGCCTTCGCCCACCCCGGCCCGTCGCTGGTGGAGCTCATCACGGACCCCAAGGCGCTGTCCCTCCCGCCGAAGATCAAGGGCGCGCAGGTCCTGGGCTTCGCCACGGCCATGTCCAAAGTGGTCCTGAACCGGGGTGCCGGCGAGGCCGTCAGTATGGCACGGAGCAACCTGCGGAACGTCCCGCGGCGCTAGGGGCCCGGCGAGTTCGCCGGAAGCTGCCCGGTTCGCCGGATATGTCCGGCGAACCGGAGACATTCCGGCGAACTGCGCACCCATCGAGGCGAAAGGTGTGGCCATGAAAGATCACCGCGTGGCGAAAATTGTGGCGGCGGGAACCATCGCGGTGCTCACGGCTTGTGCGCCCCCGGTACCAGGGCTTGTGAAGGCCGACGGCGTCGAACGGGTTCCGGTGGACCGCGCCGCGTACGCTGCCGAATTCCAGGCATTCCGGGCTTCCGCCCTGACGTTGGGAGCCGCGCTGCTGGCCGACGGCGGTGACGGGGCCGAAGGGAACGTGGTGTCGTCCCCCGGCAGCCTGCTGATCGCGCTCGCCATGCTGCGGGCAGGGGCGTCCGGGGAGACCGCCGTCGAAATGGACCAGGTGCTGGGGCTCCCGGACGGCAACCGGGATGAGGCCATGAACGCCCTGCTCGAGTCCCTGGCGGCGTATGACGGTGATCCCGGCTCGGTCGACGAAAAGGATCCGCCCCGGAAGCCGGTCATGCATGCGGCCAACGGTTTGTTTGTGGACAAGGATGTACCAACCGGGAGGAACTACCTGGAAACCCTTGCCCGGCACTACGGCACCGGGGTGTACCCCGTGGATTTCCGGGATGAGGCCGCCACGAGGCCGGCCCTGGATGCCTGGGTGGACCGGAACACGGGCGGCCGGATCAAGAAAGCACCCGCGGAGTACGATCGCGACAACACGTTCAGCCTCCTCAATGCCCTGTACTTCGCCGCGGCGTGGCAGTCTCCTTTCGACCCGAACGACACCTCGGACGGACCTTTCACGACCTCAGGTGGCGAGGAAATCAGCGTGCCGACCATGTACAACTCGCTGCAGCTGGCCTATGCGGAGGGCCCTGGCTGGCGGGCGGTGGAGCTGCCATACGCAGAAGGTTTTGCCATGCGGCTGGTGCTGCCCGGTCCAGGCGTTGGGCCGGAGACCCTCACGGCGGCCAAGCTGGCGGCAATTGCGGCGGCCCTGGACACGGCCCAGGAGGTCTCCGCACTGATCTCCCTGCCCAAGTGGGACCACAAGAGCACCTTCGACCTGCGGAAGGTATTTGAAGCGCTGGGACTGGCCAGGACCCTGGTGACCACCGAAGATTTCGACGCCATCCAGCCGAAGCTGACGCTTACGCAGGCCGCCCAGGCCGCCGACATCACCGTTGCCGAGAAGGGAACGGTGGCCGCCGCCGTGACGCAGATCAACGGCGCCGTGACCGGTGTGCGGCCCCTCCCGGACCAGACCATCGACTTCGACCGGCCGTTCCTCTACCAGGTCGTGCACACCGAAACCGGGCTCCCGGTCTTCATGGGGAAGGTCGCGGACCCGCGCTGACGGGTGGCCTACCGGCACCCACATCGCCGGAAGCCCTCCAGTTCGCCACAAACTTCCGGCGAATTGGAGGGACTCCGGCGAACTCGGCGGCTTAGGGAGTCCCGCTCCGGCGCTCTTGTGCCAAGGCCGCCGCCACTTTTCCAATCAGCTCGTACGGGACAGGCTTCCGCAACGGGAACTTCAGGCTGCCCTTCGCTGCGCGGTAGGGGGCGAGTTCCGTGCTCAGCGATTCGTCGCCGTCGGGCACGGGGTAGACGGAGATGTGGTGCGCCCAGCCCGCGAAATAGACGACGTATTTGCCCCCGAGCGTGATCGTCGGGATGCCGTAACTGATCATCTCCCCTGATCCTGGTACCGCGGCATGGCAGTGCCGCCGGATCTCCTGCAGCGCCTCCTGCACGTCAGCAGGAAACGAGGCGATGTATTCCTCCACGGACTCAAAGTGCTGTGCCATTGCCGTTTCCTCCAATGATCCCAGCAACGAGTTAGCGCGGGCCGCCCTGCCACAAGGCATCGAACGGGGCGCCCGAGGCCACGCGGTTCCGGATGCCGGCGGTCACAAACGCCTTCGCCGTCCGGGCGGCGGCCAGCGGCGTCGCGCCCTTGGCGAGCTCGGCCGTCACCGCCGCGGCCAATGAGCACCCGGCGCCGGAGACTGCCACCTCGCCCACCTTCGGGGCGGACAGGACTTCCAGGGTTTCGCCGTCATAGTAGACGTCGACGGCGTCGGGGCCTTCGAGCCGCACGCCGCCCTTGGCGAGCACCGCGGCGCCGCTGAGCTCATGGATGCGGACCGCGGCGGCCTTGAGGGACTCGACGTCGGTGATCTCCAGCCCGGAGAGCGACTCGGCCTCGAAATGGTTGGGGGTGACGAAGGTGGCCAGCGGCAGGATGTGGGACTTGAGCGCCTGGTCGGTGTCCAGGGCGTGGCCCGGCTCCTGGCCCTTGCAGATCAGCACCGGATCCAGCACCACGTTGGCGAACTGCCCGGCCGCCAGCGCCGCGGCCACGGTCGAAATCGTCGCCGGGCTGCCCAGCATGCCGATCTTGACGGTGTCCAGCACGGCCGGTGCGCCGGACGCGGCACCGTAAGCCGCCGTCGTCGCTTCCAGCTGGTCCGCGATGACCTGCTGGTCCACCGGGACAAAGCGGTGGTTCCAGTTGTCCTTGGGGACGAAGGACACGATGCAGGTCAGGTTCGCGATCCCGAAGACGCCGAGTTCCTGGAACGTCTTCAGGTCAGCCTGCGCGCCGGCGCCGCCGGTCGCCTCGGAGCCTGCGATGGTCAGCGCGACGGCGGGGGAGGAGGCGGGCCCGGTAGCTGTATCGGAAGCAGCAGCGCCATCCGCCAGGGCGGTGGAATCGAATGCGGTAGAAGTCATGGTCCCATCCTGCCATCCCGCCAAATCCGCCAGCATTGTGCTCATGAACAAACATTCCATGAACAGTATGAACAAAACCTGAGTGTTCCGGATCACGCGGGCTAGGGTGGCGGACGGTGTTGCTTACCGGCGGCGCCGGATCCAGGAAGGTTCATTGATGAGCACCCAACTGACCGAAGCGGCCCAGACCCGGAAAGCCGTCGGCAACATCCTCAAAGGCTCGGCCGGCAACCTTGTCGAGTGGTACGACCTCTACGTCTACACCGTGTTCGCGGCCTACTTCCAGGCGCACTTCTTCAACTCCAAGGACGAGCTCCAGGCCGGCCTCGAGGCGATGGCCGTCTTCTCGACGTCCTTCCTGATGCGCCCGATCGGTGCCTGGTTCTTTGGCCGTTACGCCGACCGCAAGGGCCGCAAAGCCGCGCTGACACTGAGCGTGACCATGATGTCCGCCGGCTCTTTCGCGATCGCGGTGCTGCCCACCCAGGACGTGATCGGCCTGTGGGCCCTGATCCTGCTGGTCCTCATCCGCGTGATCCAGGGCTTCTCCGTGGGCGGTGAGTACGGCACCAGCGCCACGTACATGTCCGAGGCTGCCACCTCCAAGCGCCGCGGCTTCTTCTCCAGCTTCCAGTACGTCACCCTGGTCGGCGGCCAGATGCTGGCACTGCTGGTCCTTGTGGTCCTGCAGAACGCCATGCCCAAGGCCGAGCTGACCGAGTGGGGCTGGCGCATCCCGTTCGCGGTGGGCGGCGTGGCCGCGCTGGTGGTCCTGTGGCTGCGGCGCTCCATGGAGGAAACCGTCTCGGCCGAACAGCTCGAGGCCGCAAAGGCCCCTGCCGTGGGAGGCCAGGCGCAGCCCGGAACCATGAAGCTGCTGTTCACCAGCTACTGGAAGCCGCTCATGATCTGCATCGGAATCACCCTTGGCGGCACGGTGGCGTTCTACACGTACACCAACTTCATCCTGAAGTTCATGAACGATACCTCCGGCATCGCCAAGACGGACACGTCGGTCATCAACTTCTGGGCACTGTTCATCTTCATGCTGCTCCAGCCGGTCTACGGCATCATCTCGGACAAGGTAGGCCGCAAACCGCTGCTGCTGTGGTTCGGCATCACCGGCGTCCTGTTTACCTGGCCGCTCCTGTCCGCGCTCGCCGGTACCAAGGATCCGATCACCGCGTTCCTGCTCATGATGGGCGGCCTGCTGATCGTAGGCGGCTACACGTCCATCAACGCCCTGGTGAAGGCCGAGCTCTTCCCCGCGTCCATCCGTGCCCTCGGGGTGGGCCTGGGCTACGCGATCGCCAACTCTCTCTTCGGCGGCACCGTCCCGCTCATCGGCGCTGCACTGCAGAAGACCGGACAGGAAGAGCTGTTCTTCACCTACGTCACCGTGGCCATCGGCATCTCCCTGCTGGTCTACATCTTCGCCCTGAAGAACAAGAAGTCCACGCACCTGGATCACGAACAGGGCCACGCCTGGGTGGCTGCTGGTCCGGGCGCGGCCCCGGGGGCGGCTGCTGGTCCGGGCGCGGCCGCGGATGCGGCTGCTGGTGGTCCGGGCGACGGCGGCAGGGACGAGGACAAGGACCTCATCGACGCCTCGCGCCGCTAGGGCAGGCCGCAGGCCGTCCTCGAATTCGCCGGAAGCGCGCCGGGTCGCCGTATGTTCACGGCGACTTGGCGCGTATCCGGCGAACTCGCGGCCTAAGGCGCGAATGGACGGCGACAACGACGGCGGCCCGGGCCCACGCTATTGGGCGTTGTCTGCGAACCGCAGCTGCAGGATCGTTGCGGCGGTGCCCGCCACGAACGTTCCCGCGAGCACAACATAGCTGCCTGGCGGGAGCGAGCCGACAGGATCGGCCACCATGCCGATCAGCAGCGGGACGATCGAATAAGGGAACCACTCCGCCCAGCCGGTCTTGCCGAACAGATTGCCCAGGGCCAGCATAACGAGCGAGAAAGCGATGGGGGCCACTTCGCCTCGGCTCCACACAGCGATCCAGGCGACCACGGGCGCGAGCAGGAATGAGATCGTCGCAGCGAGGAGCACGTGTGCGATTCCCGCCGCGGCCAACTCTGCCGAGAACCCCGGCAGCCCCAACACCAGTCCGATCGCCATGGCCTCGACGAGGACTATGACGATGAGCGCCATCCACCATACGGCCGCGACCGCCAGCTTGGCGACGGCGAACCAATGACGGGCTACGGGCAGCGCGAGCATGTTCTTGGCGGTGGCATCACCGTACTCCCGGCCAAACAGGTGGGCGATGATGAAGGTCAGCAGCAGCATCCCGCCGACACCGAAGACCAGCGTGAGCATGTAGAAGTATTGGAGCCACGTCGCCTCAAGCCCGGCAAGGCTGGCTTTGGTACCCAGAAGCCCCAGCTGGGCCGCCCGCCCCGGTTCGCGCACGATCCACATGAAAAGCGCAATACCGAGCGGCATGATCGCGAGCACCGCCAGCGTGGCCCACGTCGCCTTGGCACGGTGGAGCTTCATGAACTCGGTGCCAAGAACCTGACCGAACATCAAACCGCGCCGCCCTCGGACGAAGCGCCGCTCCTCCGGCCATCGGCACCGCGCGCATCGCCCGTCCGCGCCAGGAAGTAGCGTTCCAGATCCAGTGTAAGCAGCGCCTGCTCGCGCTCTTCCGGGGTGTAGGCGCCAGTCGCGAACGCGCGTGCCTTCGCGGCGAGTTCGTCGCGCGACGACTCCTCGATGAGACGGCCGTCGTGGACGATACCGATGCGGTCGGCCAGGTGAGCGACCTCGGCGAGGATGTGGCTCGACATGAAGACGGTGGCGCCGCGCTTGTCGGCGAGCGAACGGAGCAGCTCGCGGATCTCGACTATGCCGGCCGGATCAAGGCCGTTGGCGGGCTCGTCGAGCACGAGCAGTTCGGGGGAGTGCAGCAGTGCGCGGGCGAGGGCTAGACGCTGTTTGTTGCCGAGCGAGAGCTGCCCGGCACGCCGATCGGCATAAGGATCCAAGCGCAGCAGCGTGATCGAGTCGGCGACCGACCGCGGCGGCGAGCCCGTGAGCCGGCGCTGGATATCCAGATTCTCGCGCACGGTGAGGTTGGGGTAGGCGGTCGCGGTCTCGACGAGGAAGCCAACGCGGGCGAACACGGCGGTCTCGCCAGGGATGATGCGCTGGCCTAGGACGCTCACCTCCCCGCTGCTCGGCCGGATCAGGCCGAGCATCATGCGGATGGTTGTCGTTTTGCCCGCCCCGTTCCTGCCGAGGAACCCGTAGATCTCGCCCCGGCGGACGTCGAGGTTGAGCGAGTCGACGGCGGTGACGTCGCGGTACCGCTTGACGAGGGCGCGCGTGGAAACTGCGGTGTCAGGCATGGGGCTCCTCCTTGGCCCCATCCTGCCACCACGCCCGGAGCGTTCACAGGGTGTGGGCAAGCTTCATAGGATGGGCAGTGCGGAAGCGCTGCGACTTCGAATTCGCCGGAAGCGCGCCGGGTCGCCGTACATTTACCGCGAGCTCGAGGGCTTGCCGCGAACTCGCGGCTCCTGGCCGCCGCCCAGACTCCCATGCCGCCGCCCCCATACCGCCGTGCCCGCACCGTCGGGTGCGAGAATGGAGGCGGTTCCGGCTGCTTGTGTTACCGGGACCGTCCAGTGCTAATACAGCCGGCCGCCCAGCGTGTTCCCTTTGCGGGTGTGGGCCGCCGAGCGAACCACTACGAATGGAATACCCATGACTTCCGCCAAGACCTTCCCGGCGTCAGCCGCACCAAGGTTCGCCTCGATCGGCTCCCCGCATTTCGGCATCATGCTCGCTGTCATGGCCGTGGTACTGATCCTGTCCAACATCGGGGCGTCCAAGGGCGTGGCGATCGGCCCCGTCATCACCGACGGCGGCTTCTTCCTCTTCCCGCTGGCGTACATCCTGGGCGATGTCATCAGCGAGGTCTACGGCTTCAAAGTGGCGCGCAAGGCCATCATCACCAGCTTTGCGCTGTCCGTCTTCGCGTCGCTCTGCTACTGGGTCATCATCGCCCTGCCGGGGTTCGACGACGAATACGGTTCCGCCAAACAGGCAGCCTTGGAAGGCGCACTGGGGCCGGTCCCGCAGATTGTGCTGGCATCGCTGCTGGCCTTCCTCGCCGGCCAGACCATCAACTCCTGGATCCTGGTGAAGATGAAGGCGCGGACCGGGGAAAGGTCCCTGTGGGCGCGCATCATGGGCTCCTCCGTGGCGGGTGAGTTCGTGGACACCCTGATCTTCTGCAGCATCGCCGCATCCGTGATCGGAATTACCGACGCCGCGATGTTCGTGAACTACGTCCTCGTGGGCTTCCTCTACAAGACCCTCGTGGAGTTCGCCTTCGTGCCGCTGACCTCGCTCGCCATCGGCTGGGTCAAGAAGCGCGAACCGAGCTACGGCGCCTAGGACTCCGCCGCCGTGCGCCGGCCGGTTCGGAGCCAGCAGCCGCCCAATTCGCCGGAAACCCGCGGTGTCGCCGTAAGTGTCCGACGACGTGGCGCGCTACCGGCGAATTCGAGTCTGCGGGGTGCGGGGTGCCGGGCGCCGCAACGCATTCGACGCTCAGGGGCACCGGCGGCCGGCCAGCGCACGAAGCAGACGGTGCTTGAATTCCTGCTCGCGAAAGAGGTCCTTCCACTCCACGCGGACGAACCGCCAGCCCTCTTCAACCAAGGCCTTCTCCCGACGCCGTTCCTCGAAGAGCACCTCGGCCGCGGGCCTGTAGTCGAAGTACTTGATCTTGCCGTCGAACTCGAGGGCGACCTTTTCCTCCTTCCATGCAAAGTCCAGGCGATGGCGCCCGGCGCGGCTCGACACTTCCAGCTGCGGCTCAGGTGGTCGGATCCGCAGCCGCAGGATCAGGTCGCGGGTCAGGGTCTCACCGGGAGATTCGGAGCGAGGATCGGCCGCGGCCAGGACGCGGCGGAAAGTCCGAATGCCCCGGCGGCCGTCCAGATCATCTGCCATGGCCTGCAGGGCGCCCGGGTCCGCGCCGAGTCGAAGCGCGTGGTCGGTGAGGATCAACGCCGGCCTGTAGGGCAGCAGCATGGCGCAGTCGGCCGTCGTGCGCTCCAGGGACGTGGTCCGGAGGCCGTTCACCACGGCGACGTCGTGGTCGGCGAAGGGGCGCGTGTGGCAGCGGACGTCCCTGCCGTGTCGCTCGTTCGAGGGCCGTACCTTCTGGAGGACATGGATCATGTCATCCACTTCCCACAGGTGGAGGAGGCGGAGGCGCGCTGCGGAAGTGTGGCTGTAGTGGAAGGCTCCTGTCGACGTCGTACGCGTTCCGTGGGCGTGCGCGTAGATGAGCTGCCGGCTCCGGACAGTAGGCGACTGGGCGTTCCAGAGGCTGGCGCGGATGTAGCAGCCGTGCCGGAGCCGGACGAGGGTGCCTGAATCGAGGAGCGAGCGGACGGCGCGCGAGCTGAAGCCGAGATCCAGGAGCTGTTCGGTGCGCCAGAGGTTACCGGCCGGCGGCAGCTCCAACACGGGGTTATGCGTCATGCCACCAGCTTCGGCCGCTGCAGGAGCAGGCGGGAGGCCCCGCCGTCGCTATGTGGATAACACGAGAGCGCCGCACCTTGGCTTCTTTGGGGGACGGCTGCTTTGGACGCCGCCCAATTCGCCGGAACGTGGCGAGGGCGCCGCAAAGTTACGGCGAAGTCGGTGGTTTCCCGCGAATTCGAGAGGCCGGCCGCTTCGGGTGGGAACGCGGGCGGTGGTGCCGCGGACGATGAGGTCCGGCTGGACGCCGGGGCGCCCTAGGAGTAGTAGTTCGCCAGGGTCTCGGCCTTGAACTCGAAGAACTTGCCTGCCTCGATGGCGAGCCGGGCGTCGTCGACCATCTTCACCACGAAGCGCTCGTTGTGGATCGAGATCAGGGTGGCCGAGACCATCTCCTTGGCCTTGAACAGGTGATGGATGTAGGCCCGCGAATAGTTCAGGCAGGCGTAGCAGTCGCAGCCTTCCTGCAGCGGGCCGAAGTCGCGTTTGTACTTGGCGCCGGAGAGGTTGAACCGGCCGGTGGGGTGGTAGAACGCCGAGTTGCGGGCCACCCGGGTGGGGGAGACGCAGTCGAAGGTGTCCGCGCCGTTTTCAATGGCCGTGAAGATGTCGTCCGGTTCGGAGATGCCCAGCAGGTGCCGCGGCTTGTTCTCCGGCAGTTCCTCGTTGCACCAGCGCACGATCGTGCCGAGGTTCTCTTTCTCCAGCGCCCCGCCGATCCCGTAGCCGTCGAAGTTCATGGCGCCGAGGTCGCGGCAGGCCTTGCGGCGCAGGTCCTCGTATTGGGCGCCCTGGATCACCCCGAACAGGGCCTGGTAGGGCTTGCCGGCGCGCTCGTCCGTGAGCCGGAAGTGCTCGGTGATGCACCGCTCGGCCCAGCGCCGGGTCCGCTCCAGGGACTCCTCCTGGTAGCCGCGGGAGTTCTGCAGCGTGGTGAGCTCGTCGAACGCGAACATGATGTCCGCGCCGATCTGGTGCTGGACGTTCATGGAGATCTCGGGGCTGAAGCGGTGCCGGTCGCCGTTGAGATGGCTCTTGAACCACACGCCTTCCTCGTCCACGTGGGCCAGGCGTTCCTTTCCGGGGGCGACGGCGTCGTCGGGCCCTGAATTGTCCACCGATTTCATGTCGATGACCTTCTTGAACCCCGAGCCCAGGCTCATCACCTGGAAGCCCCCGGAATCGGTGAACGTGGGCCCGCGCCAGTTCATGAACGCGCCCAGGCCGCCGGCCTCGTCCAGGATGTCCGCGCCCGGCTGCAGGTACAGGTGGTAGGCGTTGGCCAGCACCGCCTGCGCGCCGAGTTCGGCGATGGATTCCGGCAGCACGGACTTGACCGTGGCCTTGGTGCCGACGGCGATGAACGCCGGGGTCTGGATCTCCCCGTGCGGGGTGGCGATGGTGCCGGTCCGGCCCAGGAACTCACCGCCGTTGGCGGCAACCTGCCCGGCCGACGGCGGGCACGCCTCGCTCAGGCGTTTGCCCACGCGGAAGGAGAATTCGGACTGCCGGGCGGGCGCGGGGGACGAAGACGCGAAGTCAGGATTGGCTGGCACGGTTCAAGTGTGCCAGCTAACGCAGCTCAGGACTCAGTGGACGGGATCCGATGTGGGGTAGTTCTCAGCCCGCCACTTGTCCCAGTAGTCGCGGACCGCCTCCAGCTGGTGGGCCCCGAGGTCGTAGGTGGAGACGATTGCGAGGGATCCGCCGTCGGGCCGGACGTCGGCGATGGCGGGCTGGTCCGCCACGATCAGCAGGCCGTCCCCGTGCTCGGCATAGTTGTGGACCGTCAGGCCCACCTGGTGGTTGCTGCGGAACCACACTTTGCCGGAGATTTCCTCGCCCGTGGGCAGGGTGAGCGAATACGGGTCCCCCGGCGACGGGACATCGCTGAGCCCCAGTTTCTCTATCGCGGAACCGCCGGAGCCGGGCACGGAGAAGAAGAAGGTCCGGCGCTTGCCGTGCGGGTGCCGTTCCAGGGAGAAGCGCAACTGGTGGAGGAATGTCAGCCAGCCCTGGGTGATGTCCTCGTCCCAGGCCGCCCACTCGGAATTGTGGTCGATTGCCGCCCGGGTGACGCTGACCTCCGTGCCCGTGGGGACAGGTTTCAGGGTGAAAACGTCGCCGCCGTCGACTACCAGGGAGGTGTGGTCGGCGCCTTCGACCACATTGGGGCCGAAGTAGATTTCGTTGATTTCGGCCTCTTGGTCATCGGCCACCCAGCCGTGCCATTGGGCGATCTTGGCGGGTTCGCGCAGCATGGTCCAAACTTGCTGCGCGTCGGAATTGATCACAACGCTCAGATTGTTCGTCATGGGGTGAATCTACAACTCCGTGCCCGCCACGGGTAGGGCCCAACGCTAGACCTCAGGCGCGGACCGATTCGAGCTCGTTGGCGATCCGGCGTTCCAGCTCAACGGTGCCGATCGTTTCGGAGCCGCCGTGCGCGCGCAGGAACAGGAGCGCCTCGAGCCGCAGCAGGCGCCAGTCGCGTTCCGCATCCTGGTTCGCGTTGTCGATCGAGCGGAAGATTTCCTTGTCGTACAGGTTGGGCTCGTTGAGCGAGCGCTGGCGCACCTTGGCGTTGATCCGGGCCTTGAACGGGTCCGTTTCCATGGCCTCCGGCGCGCGGAGCAGTTTCTCGTAGATCCCGGCGCGCTGGTCCTGACCCAGCTGGCGGCAGATGTAGCTAGAGAGCGCCAGCGATGACTCCACGGAGGCCCAGCGGTCGGGGTTGCCGTCGAACGGCAGGACGTTGAGCAGGTCCGCGACCGCCAGGGCGTTGTCGGGGTCCTTGAGGGTGACGAAGAGCTCGTGCGCGAGGTCGCTGAGATCCTTCAGGCAGCTCCCGGACTTGGTGTTGATGCCCTTGGCGAGCCGTTCACTGAGCAGGAGCACCCCGACGGCGCCCGGATGGGCCTCGGCCGCGGCCTCCACCACCGACTCCGGCGTGCCGTCGGGTGCCGGGATGAGCGCCAGGTCCGCTTCGCTGGGTCCGCTCACGGCGGGGGGCGCAACAGGCTGGGGAGGAACGACGACGGCGGCGGCCGCCGTATTGTCGGGCCCGGCAGCGTCGGAGCCAGGTGCGTCGGACCCAGCAGTGTCGGATTCAGCTGCGTCGGGCCCAGGTGCGACCGGCTCAGCCTCGTCCGGCGCGGGGGCGCCGAAATCGGAAGGAGCTGGCGTGCCGGTCGCGCCGCCGTCGGACGCCGGGGTGCCGGCCCCGGCGTCGTCCGTAACGCGGACCAGTGATCCCGCCGCGATCCGCAGCACACCGCCACCGCTGAGGGTCGCCAACACCATGGCGGGAGTCCCAAAGTCGTCGGTTTCGACATCCACGCGATGGATCTCGGCGGAGCGGTTTCCGTCGGGCAGAATCAGGTGGTCACCGGCCCGCAGAGATCCAGCCTGCTGTTCACTGTAGTTCCGGGAGGCTGGGGGGTGGGTCATCGGGAGTCCTTAAAGTTCTCTTGCGGTCCGCCCAACAGTCTACAAAATCGGCCGCACGAAGTCGGGGACGCAGGGGAGCCCCCGAGAGTCCCCGGCCGGCGCCGGGCCCAAGGGAACCGGCTAGTTGCCGACTCCCGCGAAAGCCAGGGCCTGCCGGATCAAGGCCCCCCGGCCGCCGCTGAATTCGAGCTGCACGTCCGTGCCCATGACCTCCTGCGGGGTCATCCAGGTCAGCTCAAGGGCGTCCTGCCGTGGGGAGCATTCGCCGGTCACAGGAATGATGTACGCCAGGGCAACGGCGTGCTGGCGGTCGTCCGTGAAGCCGGTATGGGACGGCGACGGGAAGTACTCGGCCACGGTGAACGGCACCGGGCTGACCGGAAGCTGCGGGAAGGCGAGCGGGCCCAGGTCCTTCTCCATGTGGCGGAGCAGGGCGGCGCGGATGGTCTCGCGGTAGAGAACGCGGCCGGACACCAGGGACCGGACCATGGTGCCGTCCTCGTCGGCCTGCAGGAGGGTGCCGACCTCGTTCACGAACCCTAGGGGGTCCAGCCGGACCGGAACGGCCTCGACATAGACCATCGGCAGCCTGCCCCGCGCTTCGAACAGGTCGTCGTCGGAGAGCCAGCCGGGATTCGGGTCAGGGGTGCGCACATTCATGGTTAAGTTCTACCCCATCCCGTCCCCGAACCCCGGCGTCACGCCCAAGCGACGACGAGCCGGGCCGTCTGCGCCGGGACCGCCAGGTCCACGCCTGTCAGATCCTGAAAGCGGCTGATCCGGTTGAGGATGGTGTTGCGGTGGCAGAAGAGCTGCTGCGCTGTCGCCGTAATGCTCCCTGTTTCCAAGTAATGCTGGACGGTTTCTTTCAGCCGCTCCCGTTCGCCGCCGCGGCACCCGGACAGGCCGGCCTCAAGGTCGGCCAGCAGGTCCAGGCCGACGTCGAGCATTTGCTGCTTGGCCAGCCGGGCCCAGGCGGCCTCCGCTGACAGGGGCCCGGAATCGGAAGGCCGCAGCAGGGAGGCGAGGCTTCCGGCCGTGCGGGCGGCCGCGGGCAGCGCCCGCAGCCCGGCGACGCCCGGAACATAACCGCATGGGATGTCGGTCAACGCGGCGGGAACAGAGTGCCGGGCGCCGTCCCGGTATGGCGGGAGCGGCCAGAACGCGTAGGTGTTCCCACCGAATTCGTGGACGAAGAACCGGCTGCGAGTCTGTTGCCCGGAGCCCAGGCTGGTCGCGGCCGTTCGGAGACTCACTGCTGCGTCGCCACTGGCCGCCACGAGTCCGAAGCGGGCGGTCGAGTCCACGCCGAGGGCGGCGGCGACCTGGCTGACGGTCTCCGCGGTGGGGCTAGCCTGGTTGAAGAGCCGGGCAATGAATTCGCGGCGGATGCTGGACTCCTCCTGGGCCATCCGCACGCGTTCGGTCAGATAGCTCGTGTGGGTGCGCGTGGCGAATTGGTCCACGACGCGCCAGACCCTGTCCACACTGGATGCCAGCAGCGCGGCGTCCTCGGCATCGGCGATCTGCAGCAGGCCTTCCCAGATGATGCTGAAGTCCAGCCGGACGGCCGAGATGAGCGCCTCCGGCGGGATGCCGGCCCGGGCGCGTTTGGCGCCCAGATCGGCAGCAAATTCGAGGAGCGACTCCATCGCCGGACCAAGGGTGGACTGCTGCCGGAGTTCCTGTCCGCGCAGCCCGTCCACCAGGCGCCTGAATGTTTCGCGCGCAGTCACTTCGAGATCGCCGGAGCCCACCTGTTTTTCGGCATACTCGGGGATGTCACGGACCCTCGCCGTAAATGTTTCGGCCAGCGTGTCCAGCCGCCCGTGGAGCAGCTCCACCAGTTCGGCCCAGCGCAGGGAATCACCCGGCGAATGAAAATTGTGCATTCACACATTTTAGGCATGGAAATGCGTGATGCAATGCTAGTTTTTTGGACGAAATGTACTGGCAGAATGGAACAAGAGAAACCGGGTGAGCGCAGTCACACCCCGTCGGCCTTATCGGCCGGTTCCATCCCTTCCGCATTATTTGGAGTAATCATGGCAAGCAGCGCAAGCAACGCCACCACCACCGCCAGTCCGCAGTTGCCCCGGGTTGTCGATGAGAGCGTGGCCAAGAAAGTCGCCCTCGCGGCCCTCGTCGGAACGGCGCTGGAGTGGTACGACTTCTTCCTGTTCACGACGGCCGCAGCGCTGGTGTTCAACGCGCAGTACTTCGTGTCCCAGGACCCCTTCGTCTCGGCCATGAGCTCCTTTGCCACCCTGGCCGTGGGCTTCGTGGCCCGCCCGATCGGCGGCTTCATCTTCGGGGCCCTGGGGGACAAGGTGGGGCGCAAGAAGATCCTGATGGTCACCATCGTGGGCATCGGCCTCGTGACCGGGCTCATCGGCCTGCTCCCGAACTACATGACGATCGGCGTCGCGGCCCCCATCCTGCTGGTTGCCCTGCGCATCCTGCAGGGCCTCGCCGTCGGCGGCGAGTGGAGCGGCGCGGTGATCATCGCAGTCGAAAACGCCCCGGTTGCCAAGCGCGCCCGCTACGCTGCCCTCCCGCAGCTCGGCTCGCCTATCGGCACCATCCTGTCCTCCGGCGGCTTCTTCGGAATGCTCTACCTGGTGGGCCAAGCCAACTTCGATGCCTGGGGCTGGCGCATCCCGTTCATCGCGGCGATCCCGCTGCTGGCCATCTCGATGTGGATCCGCAGCAAGCTCAGCGAGTCCCCGGAATTCGAAGCCCTCATGGAGTCTGGCGAGACCGAGCACGCCCCCATCCGCGGCGTCCTGACGAAGAGCTGGCGCCAGATCCTGGTGGGCATGTGCTCGGCGCTGCTGGGCATCGGCGGCTTCTACCTCATCACCAGCTTCGTAGTCTTCTACGGCACCAAGGTGCTCAAGATGCCCTACGAAACCTTGCTTCTCGGCTCGCTCCTCGCTGCCGTCTTCGAAATCTTCGCCCTGATCTGGGCTGGCCGCATGGGCGAGAAATACGGTGCCAGCAAGGTCATCCTCTGGGGCGGCATCGCATCCGCCGTCATCGCCGTGCCGGTCTTCCTGGCCATCGACACCGCCAACCCCGCCCTGGTCATCATCGCCATGATCATCGGCGTGTGCACCCTGTCCATCCCTTACGCGGTGTCCGGAACGGCCCTGACCGCACTCTTCGCCACAAAGGTCCGGTACACCGGCGTCGCCATCACCTCCAACAGCGCGGGCGTCATCTCCGGCTTCGTGCCGCTGATCGCCACCGCCCTCGTGGCCGCCAATGGCAACTCATTCTGGCCCGGCGCCATCATCTTGCTGGTGGTGTCCGTATTGACCGCGCTGTCCGGCATTTTCCTCCCCGCACTGAGTATCGAAGAAAAGGGAATGAAGCATTGAGTGCAACAACCACCGCCGGGCACCTGATTGTTGCCCAGCTGGAACGAGCCGGTATCCAGCGCGTCTACGGTGTTCCCGGGGAGAGCTTCCTGGATGTGCTGGACGGCTTGCACGGATCCTCCATTGAAACCGTGGTGACCCGCCACGAAGGCGGCGCCGGGTTCATGGCCCTAGCCGAAGGCCGGCTCACGGAGCTTCCGGGCGTGGCCATGGTGACCCGTGGTCCCGGTGCAGCCAACGCCTTCATCGCCATCCACACCGCGCACCAGGACGCCACCCCGATGATCCTGTTCGTGGGCCTCATCCCGGTCGCGGACCGCGGCCGGGAGTCGTTCCAGGAATTCGACATCAACGCCTGGTTCGGCAGCACCGCCAAGAAAGTCGTGACGCTCGACGACGCCGCCTCCGCCGCCCGCGTGGTGGACGACGCCATCTTCACAGCACTCAGCGGCCGGCCGGGACCCGTGGTGATCGGCCTGCCCGAAGACGTGCTGGTCCACGCGATCGAATCGGCCACGGTGGAGCCCCGGACCGTCGCCCGGACTGAACCTGCAGCAGCCGATCTCGCCGGCCTCGAGACGCGCCTGGCCGCGGCCAAGAAGCCCCTGATCGTGGTGGGCGGCGAAGGCTGGAACCAGGCATCCTCCGACGCGCTGGCCGGCTGGGCCGCCCGCCACGGCATCCCGGTGCTCGCGGATTTCCGCGCCTATGACGCCGTCCCGCACGGCAGCGACTCCTACGCCGGCTACCTCGGCTACGCCCGTAGCGACGCCAACGCCCGCCGCCTCGACGAGGCCGACCTGCTGGTCTTCGTCGGCTGCGTCCGCGCCGACGTGCTCTCCGACGGCTACAAGCGCGGACTGGATGCCGTCACCGTCGTCGTCCACCCCGGCGCCGATCTGCTGGGCCACTTCGGCCGGCTGGACCAGCACATTCCGGCCCACGTCGCGTCCTTCGCCACCGCACTCGCCGCCACGGATTCCGCGGCGGATCCCGAGGCCGGCTGGCTGGCCGGGGCCCGTGCCGACTACGAAAAATTCTCCTCGGCGCAGCCGGATGGAGGCACGGGGGTGGACCTCGCCGTCGTCATGGAAATCCTCAAGCAGGAAATGGACGACGACGCCGTCATCACCTACGGGGCGGGGAACCACTCGCTGTGGCCGGCCCGCTACCTGAAGCACAACACCGCGAACTCACTCGCCGCACCCCGCAACGGGGCCATGGGCATGGGGATCCCGGCGGCGGTGGCTGCCTCCCTGGCCTACCCCGGCCGCCAGGTGATCTCCGTGGCCGGTGACGGCTGCTTCATGATGAACGGCCAGGAAATGGCCACGGCCATGGGCCACGGCGGGAAGTTCATCGCCCTCGTGGTGGACAACGGCATCTTCGCCACGATCCGTGAGCACCAGGAAGGCCACTACCCGGGCCGGCCCTCGGGCACACACATGACCAACCCGGACTTCGCCGCACTGGCCCGGTCCTACGGCGGCTACGGCGAACGGGTCGAGAAGGCAGAGGACTTCGGCGCCGCTTTCCGCCGTGCCGTCGACTCCGGGCTGCCGGCAGTCCTGCACCTCCCACAGGACCCCACCACCCGCTCGCCCAAGACCGCCAGCAACTGACCGGAGCCTGTCATGATCACCCTGCACAACATCATCAACGGTGAGATCGTCCCCGGCAGTGCCGCCGACGGTTCGGACGCGGCCACCCTGCCGTTCTTCGACCCCGCCACCGGAGTCCAGCTCGGCACCGCCCCGGACAGCGACGCCGCCACCGTAGACCGCGCCTTCCAGGCCGCCCACACCGCCTTCCAGAGCTACAAGCGGACCACCCCGGCCGAACGCCAGGCCATGATGCTCAAACTCGCCGACCTCATCGAGGCCAACGTCGACAGGCTCTTGGACGCCGAGGTAGCCTGCACCGGCAAGCCGCGCCAGATCACCCGCGAGATCGAGATCCTCCGCGGCGCCGACCAGCTGCGCTTCTTCGCCGGCGCCTGCCGCGTGGTGTCCGGGACCGCCCAGACCGAATACGTCCGCGGCTTTTCCTCCAGCGTCCGGCGCGAACCCCTCGGCGTGGTCGCCCAGATCACCCCGTGGAACTACCCGTTCATGATGGCCATCTGGAAGATCGGACCGGCGCTCGCCGCCGGCAACACGCTGGTCCTGAAACCGGCCGACACCACGCCCTGGTCCACCCTGGTGCTGGGCGAACTGGCGCAGGAGGCCTACCCCGCCGGCGTCGTCAACGTCATCTGCGGCGGCCGGGGGACCGGTGCCGCCATGGTGGATCACGAGATCCCGGAAATGGTGTCCATCACCGGCTCCACCCGGGCCGGGGCTCAGGTGATGTCCGCGGCGTCGAAGACCCTCAAGGACGTCCACCTGGAACTCGGCGGCAAGGCACCGGCGATCGTTTTCGCCGACACCGACATTGACCTGGCGGCCAGGGAGATCGCGCTCGGTGCGTTCTTCAACGCCGGGCAGGACTGCACCGCAGTGACCCGTGTGCTCGTCGAGGACTCCATCCACCAGGAGTTCGGCGCCGCGCTCGCCGCGGCAGCCGCAGCGCTGCAGGTGGGCGGCGACGCCGCGGACCTGGGTCCGCTGAACAGCGCCGCCCAGCTTGACCGGGTAGAAGGCTTCATGTCCCGGTTGCCCGCGAACGCCAGGGTCCTGGCCGGAGGCAAGCGGACGGGCGCCGGCTTCCACTTCGAACCCACCGTCATCGACGGGGTGTTCCAGGCCGACGAGGTGGTCTGCGAGGAAATCTTTGGACCCGTCGTCACCATCCAGCCCTTCCGGGACGAGGCCGAAGCCTTGGAGCTGGCCAACGGGACCAAGTACGCGCTGGCCTCCAGCGTCTGGTCCAACAACCACGGAGTGGTCACCCGGGTCTCCAATGAGCTGGACTTCGGCGCCGTCTGGATCAACTGCCATCAGGTGATCCCGGCCGAGGCACCGCACGGCGGTTTCAAGCACTCCGGGACAGGCAAGGACCTCTCCGTCTTTGGCCTGGAGGACTACACCCGCATCAAGTCAGTCACCACCTCCCACCGCTAAAGAACCGCGTAGGTAACCCTTGAAACTCGATCTGCTGCTGCGCAACGCGGACATCATCACCATGGATGAGCGCCGCCCGCATGCCACCTCGCTGGGAGTCTGGCAGGGCCGGATTGTGGGCCTCGACGACGACTTGGCAGGCCTGGACGCAGCCGAAGTCCTGGACCTCGGCGGCGCCACCGTGACCCCCGGCTTCATCGACGCCCACTGCCACACCACCTGGTTCGGGCTCGGCCTGGGCGAACTGGACGTCTCCGCCGCGCGCGGCCTGACGCAGCTCTACGCCCTGCTGGAGGCCGGCATGGCGGCAGACAGCGCGCGGCCTGAGGCAGGGCCAGAGCCGGAGCCCGGGACCGGGCCGGAACCGGACTGGCTGCTGGCCACCGGCTTCAGCCAGCAGCAGCACGGCGGCGAGTTCCCGGACATCACCGTCCTGGACCGGATTACGGGAAACCGGCCGCTGTTCATGCGGCACAACTCCGGGCACATGGCCGTAGTCAACACGGCTGCGCTCCGGCTGGCCGGCGCCGAACCGGCGTCGTTTCCGGACCCCGACGGCGGCGTCATTGTCCGCGACGCCGACGGCCGCCCCACCGGGCTGGTCCAGGAAACCGCGCAGCAGCTGATCCAGCAGCTGATCCTGCCGTACTCGTCCGAGGCGATCGAAGCCGCACTGGACCGGGCCACCAGCTACTACGCCGCGGAGGGCATCACGAGCTTCACCGAGGCCGGGATCGGCGGCGGCTGGATCGGCCACAGCCCTGTGGAGCTGGCCGCCTACCAGCGGGCGGCCTCCGCGGGCAGGCTCCACGCCCGGGCGCAGCTGATGCCCGTTCTGGATGTCCTCCACCCGCTCGGCGGGCAGCACCCGCCGGGCACCACGCCGGCCGGACTGGATCTGGGCATCGCCAGCGGCTTCGGCGGCGACTTCCTGTCCCTGGGCCCGGCGAAGGTTTTCCTGGACGGGTCACTGCTCGGCGAAACGGCCGCGGTCAGCCATGACTACTGCAGCCACGGCGGGACGGACAACACCGGCAACACCGGCTACTTCCAGGCCGAACCGGACGCGCTCCGGGCAAAGATCGAGGCCGCCTACGCGGCCGGCTGGTCGATCGCGGCGCACGCCATCGGCGACCGCGCCGTTGACCTCGCGATCGACATCATCACCGGCTGCGCCGCCAAATACGGCCCCCGGACCGTGCCCAACAGGATCGAACACGCCTCGATGACCCGGCCGGAACAGCTGCAACGGCTGGCCGCCGCGGACATCGCCGTCACCCCGCAGGCGAGCTTCTTCGCCGACGGCGGGGACGGCATGACGCTGTCCCTCGGCCCGGAACGGCTCGGTTGGGCCTATCGGGCGGCGTCGTTCCTGTCCGCCGGTGTGACACTCGCCGGCAGCTCCGACCGCCCCGTGGCCGACGGAAACGTGCTCCGCGGCATGCAGGCGTTCGTGGACCGGCGCACCGCCTCCGGGGCCGTGTTCGGGAACCCGGACGAGCGGCTGGGCCCGCTCCAGGCCCTGGCGGCCTACACCACCGGAGCCGCCGCAGCCACGGGCACGTCTGGCATCAAAGGCTCACTGACCACCGGGAAGCTGGCCGACTTCACCGTCCTGTCCGGGTCCCCGCTCACCGCGGGCAGCATCGCCGACCTCGAGGTGCTGGCAACCGCCGTCGGGGGGAGCTTTACGTTCCGGACCCCCGGCCTCACGTCCCCGGTTGCGGTCGATTCGGCCGCAACCGGTCCATTCTTCAGCACAGCCACCAATCGTTCATAGGGGAAAACCGTGACCACTCAGACCTCTTTCAGCACCCGCGACGCCGCGTTCGTGCGGGACTTCCACATCATGAGCGAATTCGGCGCTACCGAGAACGGCGGTGTGGAACGCCAGGCCGCCAGCGTGCCGGACGGCCAGCAGCGGCAATGGCTTACGGGCCTGCTGGAGGCCAAGGGCTTCACCGTACGGTTCGACCGGGTCGGCAACCAGTGGGGCCTCTATGAGGCCGTGCCGGGTGCCCCCTTCGTGGTGGTGGGATCCCACATGGATTCCCAGCCGACGGCGGGTCGCTACGACGGCGCGTACGGCGTGCTCGCCGCAACCCACGCGGCCTTCCGGCTCGTGGAGCAGTGGGCCGCGGCCGGAGCAGCCGGGCAGCCCCGGTTCAACATCGCGGTGGTCAACTGGTTCAACGAGGAGGGCTCCCGCTTCAAGCCGTCCATGATGGGCTCCTCCGTCTACACCGGAAAGCTCGAACTCGAGACCGCGCTGGCCACCACGGACGCGGCCGGAGTCTCGGTCCGCGAGGCCCTGGACGCGATCGGCTGCCGCGGCAGCTATGAGGGCCCCGAAGCCGCGTACTGTGCCGAGATACACATTGAGCAGGGCCGGAGCATGGAACGCGAAGGCATCACCATCGGGCTGGTGAACTCCAACTGGGCGGCCAACAAATACGAGTTCGTGGTCCACGGCGAGCAGGCCCACACCGGCTCCACCGTGATCGCGGACCGGAAGGACGCGCTGCTGGGCGCGTCCATGATGGTGGTCGCCGCGCGGGAACTCGCCGACACCTTCCCCGGCGTGCTGCACACCTCCGTGGGACAACTGAACGTCTACCCCAACTCGCCCGTCGTGGTGCCGTCCCGGGTGAGCCTGCTGCTGGACCTGCGCAGCGCCGACGAGGCTGTCCTTGCCGAGGCCGACGCCCTGCTGGACGAGCGGATCGCCGGGATCGAACGGCTGGCGAACGTCACGGTGGAGCGCAACCACGCCCACACCTGGCCCGTGACCCCCTACCAGCCCGAAGGCGTGGAACTCGCAGCCAAGGTGGCGGCGGACCTGGGCCTGGCGAACAAGCAGGTCATGACCCTGGCCGGGCACGATTCGACCAACATGAAGGACCTGGTCCCGACGGTGATGCTGTTTGTGCCCAGTGTGGACGGGATCTCCCACAACGAGCACGAATACACCACGGACGAGGACATCGTGGCCGGCCTGGCGATGCTCACCGAGGTAGTGAACCGGCTCTGCAACGGGGCGCTGGAGGACTGACCGCGGCCACCAAGGGCTGAACTCCACAGGTCCTCCGCGGCCACCGCGGAACCCCCAGGCGCCTGGCCAGTGCCGTCTCAGGCGCCTTCCGGCTTCTGGGAGATCCAGAGCATCGCCCCGTTGGGGTTCTCAGGCAGGTCAGCCGCGTCCGGGTTGGCCACGTGCAGGGTCCGCCCGAAGGCCTCTTCCGTCAGGCTGACCCGGTGGCCGGCGGCCGCCAGGCGGTCCCGCAGGCCACCGAGGTCGCCGGTGTATTCAAAGCCCAGGCCGGTCCGGGCGGCGCCGCTGGCGGGCCGGACCATCAGCACGCCGCCGTTCTTCGCCGTGAAATCCGCCGTTTCGTCGTCGTCCGGGGCCGGCCGTAGCCGGGCGCCCATGTTCCGCAGGGTTTGCGCGGCGGCGGCAGCGTCCGGCGTGAACCAGACTTCGACGACGGCGAGGGCAGGATCGGCGTCCGCGCACTGCGCGCCGTGGGCGGCCCTGTCCGCGAAGAAGCCGAACCCGTCCTCGCCCGTGATCCGGCAGGTATCGCCGTGGCGGGCACTGACCAGCTCGGCCGGGGTGGTCCCGTCCTCCGCGCCGGCCAGATTGGTGCGGCGCGCGAACTCCGCCAGATCCCCGACCTCGACGCCGAAGTCAGTCTTTCCATCCAGCACCATTCCGGCACCGGCACCGGCAGCGGCATCAGCCCCGGCGGCACCCGCCGCTACCCGGTGCAGCGCGAGGCGGCCCGAGCCGGCGTCGAACTCCTGCCAGTCGCCGTCGTCGACCGTGCGCACCATGCCGAGGGCGGACAGCAGGCCCTCCCACCGGTCCATGCGGGAGGTGTAGTGGATCGGGCGGACGCGCAGCATGGGATCTCCTTGCGAGGGACGGTTTTTGGCTCCTCCTGACATGGTGCCACCAAAGCACCCCTCCGGTCAGCACAGCAGGGCACAATGGGGCCATGGCTGCTGAACTTGAGGAACTGCTGGTGAAGGACGCCGCCGAGTGGCGCGCCTGGCTGGAGCAGCACCACGCGCAGAGTCCCGGCGTGTGGCTCGTGCTGCACAAAAAGGGCGGATCGGTGACGGAGCTGGACTACGAGGCCGCGCTGCAGGAGGCGCTGTGTTTCGGCTGGATCGACGGGCAGGGGCGGCGCCGGGACGAGGAAAGCTCATTCCAGCGGATGACCCGGCGGGGACCCAAGAGCGTGTGGTCGGCCCGGAACGTGGAGCGAATTGACCGCCTGGAGGCGGCGGGGCGGATGGCCCCCGCCGGGCAGGCGGCCGTCGCCGCCGCCAAGGCGGACGGGCGCTGGGAGGCCGCCTATTCGGGCGCGGCGACGGCGGAGGTCCCGGATGACCTCGCCGCCGCCATCGCGGCGGACCCGCGGGCGCAGGCGATGTTCGAGGTCCTGACGTCCGTGAACCGGTATGCCCTGATCTACCGCACCAACTCGGTCAAGCAGGCCTCCACCCGGGAGAGGAAGATCGCCGGGTTCGTGGAGATGCTGGCCAGGTTCGACACGCCGTACCCGCAGACCAGGCGGCCCCCGGAACCGTAGCGCTCGCCCGCCGCGCATCCCAGAGAATTCCCAGCGGCCTTGCTGGCTGCAGGGAGTTGCCTCTGGCAGGATTGGGCGAATGCTCCTTGCCCAGCGTGCCCCGCGACCCCCTGCCCGCCTGCCGCTGCCGTCCCAACAACGGCTMTTCTTCGTGGCAGCGGGCCTGTTAATTGCGGGTGAGACGATCTTCTGGACCGTGCTCGCCGCCGTGCAGTCGAACAGCGGCGTGGCTGACCTGGACGCGCCCGTGCACGACGGAATCGTGGCGTCCCGGACCCCCTTGGCCACCGCCATCCTGGCGGCCGTGACCACGGTGACGTCGCCGCTGTGGATGACGGTGATCGGCTGCGCCGTGGCACTGGCCTGGGCGGTCTTCAAGCGTGAAGTCTGGCGTCCAGCCCTGCTGGTCGGCGCTATGGCGGCCACCTTCGCGGTGTCCACGCTGGTGAAGCACGACGTCGGCCGGAGCCGGCCCGCCGCCAGCGGCTTCATGCTGGGACCCGACGACGCCCTGTCCTTTCCCTCCGGCCATACCTTCGGGGCCGGCGTCTTCCTGTGCGTCCTCAGTTACCTGCTGCTGGCGGCCCGCGGCACGCGGACGGGCAAACGGACGACGTCGGTGCTCGGCTTCGCGGCAGCGGCTGCCGGGACACTGGTGGTTGCCTTCAGCCGCCTGTACCTGGGGTATCACTGGCTGACGGACGTGCTCGCCTCCATGGGCCTGGCGCTCGCCGTTACCGGGATCGTTATCCTGGCCGACGGGCTGCGCGCCGCCGCGGCCCCGTCCGGGCATAGCCCAGTGGACGCGGGACTGTCAGAGTCCGACGCCCATCGCCTGGGCGATCACCACCGCCGAGGCTGAGGACCACGCCTGCGGGTGGCACGACGCCGGATACGGTACCGCGACGCTCGAGTCCTCGGCCCGCACCCCGGCGAACACCTCCGGCAACCGGTGCCCGAAGGAGGCCGCCGCCGCGATCAGGCCGTCGGCGAGGGTGCGTGCCTCTGCGACGAAACCGTCGGCTAGGAGGCCGCGGATCGCGATGGCGGTGTCGTGGCTCCAGACCGAGCCGCAGTGGTAGCTGAAGGGCCAAAACCCTGCGGCCCGCCGCGAAATCGTGTGCACGCCGTAGCCGGAGAACAGCTCGGGGCTCACCAGCCGGTCTGCGACGATCCGGGCTTCGGCCGCGTCCAGGATGCCCGTGCCCAGCAGATGTCCCATGTTTGAGCCCGGGATGTCCAACGGGACCCCGTGCCCGTCCAGGGCCATGGCCGGGAACGGCCCGCCGTCGTCCTCAACCCAGAAGCGCTCCCGGAACCTGATCCGGAGGGCCACGGCGAAGTCGCGCAGCGCCTGAGCGCCCGGTTCCCCGAACGCGTCGAACAGTTCCGCCGTCTCCATGGCTGCCTGGTACGCGTAGCCCTGCACCTCGGACAGGGCGATAGGCCCCTCGGCCTGCCGGCCGTCGCGGAACTGCATGGCGTCCCGGGAATCCTTCCAGCCCTGGTTGCTCAGGCCGTGGCCCGTGGAGTCACGGTAGCTGAGGAACCCGCCGTTGCCGGCTGCGCCGTCCGCTCCGGTGGAGCCGGCGGCGAGCAGCCACTCCGCGGCGCGAGCCGCGTTCGGCAGCAGCGACCGCACGGCGTCCTCGTCCCGGCCGGTGCGCCAGAGTTCACCGAGCAGGCAAAGCCATAACGGGGTGGAATCCACCGCCCCGAAGTACACCGGCGGCAGGCGCAGGTTCTGGCTCTCCAGCACCAGTTCCTTGGACCGCAGTTCGTGCAGGATCTTGCCGGGTTCCTCGGCGGCCGCCGCGTCCGTCCGGGTGCCCTGGAAAGCAGCCAGCGCGCGCAGAGTGCCCGCCGCCAGCCCGTTGTCCGTGCCGGTGTCCAGAGGCAGCAACAGCCGCGCAGCCCACAGCGAATCCCGTCCGAACAGCGTGAAGTACCAGGGCGCCCCGGCGGCGATGAACGGGGCGTCCGGCAGCTGGCGGGTGGCCAGGCGGAGCCCGGCCACGTCATCGAGGGAGTTATCCAGGAGCAGGCCCAGGGCCCCGGCCGGTCCGGTCCGCGGCGACCTGGCCGCGGGCGGGCGGGCAGCCACCACGGCGTCATCATGGTCGGTGAGGACGGCCTGCCATTCGGCCTCGAACGGCCGGCCCCGGCCCAGGGTTCCGCGCCAGGCGAGGTGGCCTTCCGGGGTGACGGCGCCCGGGGCCGCGACCGCCAGGGTCTTGCCACCCTCCTGCCAGCGCAGCGTGGACTCATCGGCAGAGACCGGCGCGGACGGGTCACGGAAGCGGCTGAGGCGGATCTGGGCCATGTCGGTGAAGTCGGCCGCGAGGGCTACGTCGATTTCGACGTCGAGGGAATCCAGCGAGGTGCGCAGCTGCAGGGTGTGCCGCACCACGCCCGGCGTCACCGTCCAGGTCTGGAGGAGCTCGACGGCGGGATCCTCCGTGGGTCCCGGGATGCCCCGGACCAGGCCCCGGACGCGCAGGACGCCGCCGGGCTCCGTCTCGACGGTGGCCGGTTCGGGTTCCAGGCCGTTGACGCGCACCAGCGCCCGGCAGAGCATCCGGGTGTCGCCGTGGAGCAGCCCGGTGAAGCCGGCCGGATCAGCGGAGTCACCGGCTCCGGGCGGTTTGACCTCCCCGGCCAGGCGGCCTTCCGGATCGAGCCACAGCTGGGTGGGGGCGGCAACGGAGCAGTGTTGGCGGTGCAGGCCTGGCTGAACAGTCATCCGCCTACCCTATGCCGGGCACTGGGCGGTCTCAATGCGCCACAGCCCGCTGCCGACCGCCTAACAGGTCATGGCGTCGGCCGCCGGCCGCCGGAAGGTCCGCCGGCTGATATCGATCCGCTCTCCGAAGGATGCCTGCCGGGTGCCGGGTCCGGTTGACGGGGTCATGGTGCGGTCAGGGGCTGATGCCACCGCTGTGCCCAGTTCTTCTGTGGTGGCGTTGCCGCCCATGTCGGGTGTGAGGGCTTGTTGCCCGCGGGCGAGCACGGTTTCCATAGCGGTGGTGATGGCGGCCGCAGCTTCGGGTTCTCCCAGGTGTTCGAGCATCATGGCGGCGCACCAGATTTGCCCGATGGGGTTGGCGATGCCCTTGCCGGCGATATCCGGGGCGGAGCCGTGGACGGGCTCGAAGAGGCTGGGGAACTTGCGTTCGGGATTGATGTTGCCGCTGGGGGCGATGCCGATGGTTCCGGTGCAGKCCGGTCCGAGGTCGGAGAGGATATCGCCGAAGAGGTTGCTGGCGACGACGACGTCGAACCAGTCAGGGTGCATGACAAAGTTAGCGGCCAGGATGTCGATGTGGTACTTGTCCACCTTGATCCCTGGGTACGCGGCGGACATGGCCTGCACCCGTTCGTCCCAGTAGGGCATGGTGATGGAGATTCCGTTGCTCTTCGTGGCGGAAGTGAGGTGCTTCTTGGGCCGGCTCTGGGACAGATCGAAGGCGTACTTCAGGATCCGGTCCACACCGGTGCGGGTCATGACGGTTTCCTGGATCACCGTTTCGCGGTCGGTGCCTTCGAAGATCTTCCCGCCGATGCTGGAGTACTCGCCTTCGGTATTTTCGCGCACGACGTAGAAGTCGACATCGCCCGGAACCCTCCCGACCAAAGGGCTGGGCACGCCGGGCAGAAGCTTGACCGGGCGCAGGCTGACGTACTGGTCGAAGTGGCGGCGGAACTGCAGGAGGCTGCCCCACAGTGAAACGTGGTCGGGGACGACGTCAGGCCACCCGACAGCGCCGAAGAAGATGGAATCGAACTGGTTCAGTTCCTCGAACCATCCGTCGGGCAGCATTTTCCCGTGCCGGGTGTAGTAGTCAGCCGAGGCGTAGTCGAAGTGTTCATAGGTGAGGTTCAGGTCGAACGCTGAGCCGGCGGCGTCCAAGACGCGCAGTCCTTCGGGCACGACTTCGGTGCCGATTCCGTCGCCTGGAATGACTGCGATGCGGTGGTGTTTCGACATCAGGATCCTTCTTTGTCGTTGTTAGGTATTCGGGGTTAGCGGTCCACCGGGTGTGCCGGTTCGCGGTTTTCGAGGACGTCAATGACGGCGTGCGCGGCTGCCAGCCCGGCCCGTGTCCGTGCCTCGATCGTTTGTCCGGCGAGGTGGGAGGTGATGAGCACGTTGTTCAGGCCCCGAAGGGGACTGTCGCCGTTCAGGGGTTCGCTCTCGAGCACGTCCAGCGCGGCACCGGCGATGGTGCCGTCGTAAAGTGCCTTGGCCAGGGCCTCTTCATCCACGAGTGAGCCGCGGGCCGTGTTGATGAGGACGGCGGTGGGTTTCATCGCCTGCAACCGGGGCGCATCGATGAGTTTGCCTGTGCTCTGGCCTCCGCGGGTGTGCAGGGAGAGGTAGTCGGCGTCGCGGATGACGGCGTCGAGATCGGTGAACTGGACCGCGGTGTTATCGCGGTCGGGGTGGGCGGTGCTGACCAGGACGGTCATGCCGAGGGCGACAGCAAGGTTCGCGGTCGCGCGACCGCCGGGGCCGTAGCCGATGATGCCCAGGGTGGAACCGTGCAGTTCGTGGCCGGCTTCCCGTGGCCAGTGGCCTTGACGTACGGCGGCGGTGACCTCCACGAGGCGGCGTGCGGCCATGATGATCAGCCCGATGGTCAGTTCGGCGACCGAGTGGTGGTTTGTTCCGGGGGCGTTGCAGACCCTGATCCCTCGCGCCGCGGCGGCTTCGACGTCGATTGAGTCGTACCCCACGCCGCTGCGCGCGATGACTTGCAGAGCGCCAGCGCCGGTGAGCATGTCGGCCGTGACCGTTTCGCTGGCGAGGATCGCGCCGGACATGCCATCGAACAACGAGCAGCGTTCCTCAAGGGTCCGCGGCCCCCGGGCTGGCGAGTAGACCGGTTCCAGACCGCGTTCCCGGAGGAGCTGGTCAACGGTGTCTCCGGGGTGGAGGTAGTCGGTGGTGATCAGGATGCGTGGAGCCATGGTGCCGGTGGGTCCTCTCTTTGCTCGATCGGATGCGCGGCCGTCGGTGGCGGTGGCTTCCGGTCTACGCGGGCCAGGGCCGCCGCGGCTTGTGCGGCGGCCCTGGGGATCTTTGGTKTTAGTGGACCTCGATCTTTTCTGCTTCCACTTCGGTCGGTGTGTTTGACTCGATCTCGTTCTTTTTCTGGCCTGAGGCGTGCAGGGCTTTGCGGGCTTGTTCCGGGTCGAAGTCCTTTTCCCATTTGCCGACGACCACTGCTGCCATCGCGTTGCCGAGGACGTTGATGAAGACGCGCCCTTCGTTCAGGAGCCGGTCGATGCCGACGATGAGTGCGAGGGCGGCCAGCGGGATGCCGCCCACGGAGCTCAAGGTGCTGGCCAGGACGATGAATGCGCCGCCGGCGATGCCCGCAGTGCCTTTGCTGGTGAGCATCATGACGCCGACCATGACGAGCTGCTGTTCCCAGGACAGGTCCATGCCGACAGCCTGGGCCAGGAACACGGAGGCCATGGTCAGGTAGACGGCGGATCCGTCGAGGTTGAAGGAGAACCCGGACGGGATCACGATGCCCACAGTCGACTTGCCGACGCCCATATTTTCGAGCTTCTTGATCAGCTGCGGGAGGACTGCTTCGCTGGAGCAGGTACTCAGGGCGATCAGCAGTTCGGCCTTGAGGTAGCGCATCACCGTGAAGATGTTCAGTCCGCAGGCACGGGCGATAGCGCCCAGGACCACGACGACGTACACGATGCAGGTTCCGGTGAACAGCAGGACGAGGTAGCCCAGCTGCTGGAGGCTGGCTGTGCCGTAGTTGGCCACGACGGCCGCGAGTGCGCCGAACGTGCCGATGGGGGCAAGGCGCATGACCCAGCTGACGATTTTGAAGATAACAACGGACAGGGCCTGGATGCCCTTGGTGAGGAACGCGCCGGATTCTCCGGAGACGTTCAGGGCGGCACCGAACACGATGGAGACCATCAGCGCGGCGATGATGGTGTGGCCGGTCAGGGCCCCGAACAGTGATTCCGGGATGATGTTGCTGACGAATTCGAGACCATCGAAGCCTTTGTTGGCGGCCGCCGGCACTTTGCTTGCGTCCAGTTTGGACGGATCGATGTTCATGCCCGTGCCGGGGTGGAAGACGTTGGCGACCATCAGGCCGATCAGCATCGACACTAGTGACAGGGCGATGAAGTAGCCCAGGGCCTTGACGCCGATGCGGCCGGCTTTGCGCAGGCTGTCCATCGAGGCGATGCCCAAGGACACCACGCAGAACACCACAGGTATGACGATCATCTTCACCAAGGCGATGAACCAGTCACTGAGCGGGGTGAGCTGTTTGCCGACGGACGGCAGGAGCAGGCCGACGGCGATGCCCAGGACGGCGCCCAGGACGACTTGGAACCAGAGCTCGCGCAGCAGCCGGCCGAACCGGGATCGCTGCTTGGGCGGTTGGGCTGAGTGTTGCGGGTTCTGCATGGTGTGGGACGACATCGTGGGTGCTCCTTTGCACGTCAGACTGAGAAAATTGGGGAGGTGCGGTCCCGGGCAGTGGTGCTGCCCGGGACCGGGGCACTGCCGGATGGTTTAGTTGTGCAGTGCGCTCAGGACCTTGTAGAACTCAGCCTTGCCTTCGAGCCCGATGCCCGGCAGATCGCCAGGGGCCACGCGGCTGTTGACGATGACAGCATCGTCAGTGAAGCCGCCGGTGGGCTGGAACTCGCCCGGGTAGGATTCGTTGCCGCCGAGCTTGAGGGCTGCGGCTATATGCAGGGAGAACTGGTGTCCGCCGTGAGGGATGCAGCGGCGTGAGGACCAGCCGTGCTGGGCGAGCATGTCCTGGATCCGGCGGTATTCGGTCAGGCCGTAGCTCAGGGCCGGGTCGACCTGTATGAAGTCGCGGTCCGGGCGCATGCCGCCGTAGCGGACCAGGTTCCGTGCGTCCTGGAGGGAGAACAGGTTCTCTCCGGTGGCGATCGGGTTCTTGTAGTGCTCAGAGAGGGTGGCGTTCAGGGCGTAGTCCAGCGGGTCGCCGACTTCCTCGTACCAGAACAGCCCGTACTGGTCGATGGCTTTGCCGTATTCCAGCGCGGTCTCGAGGTCGAACTTGCCGTTGACGTCCACCATGAGGCGGGAAGCGTCGCCGTCGAGGACCTCGATCACGGCTTCGATGCGGCGAAGGTCTTCGGCGAGGTCGGCGCCGCCGATCTTCATCTTGACCACGTTGTAGCCCTTGGCGAGGAAGCCGCGCATTTCGTTCTGCAGGTCCTCGAGGCTCTTGCCGGGTGCGTAGTAGCCGCCGGCTGCGTAGACGAAGACGTCCTTGTCCGGGTTTCCGTCGCCGTAGTGGTCTGAGATCCACCGGTAGAGCGGGACGCCAGCGATCTTCGCGGCGAGGTCGTGCAGGGCCATATCGGCGACGCCGACGGCGACTGAGCGTTCACCGTGTCCGCCGGGCTTTTCGTTGGACATCATCAGGTCCCACGCCTCTTCCGGCGAGAGCTGGCCGTCCTCATCGAGAAGGTCTTCGGACGGGGCATCCATGATGCGGGGAAGAATGCGGTCTTTCAGGATGCCTGTCGCGTTGTAGCGGCCGTTGGAGTTGAAGCCATAGCCAACCAGGGGCTTGCCGTCGACGAAGACATCGGAGACGAGGGCGATGATCGTGCAGTCCATCTTGGTGAAGTCAATGAAGGCGTTCCGGATCGAGGAACTGATGGGAATGGTGCCGACGTGGGCGGAAACGATTTTCATCTTTGAATCTCTCCTGAGTGGGAATCTTATTTCTTATAAGACCTGCATCGAGACTGACCCCAAGCGATGAAGGACATTAGCCCCTCGAGCGAATATCTTATAAGACCTTGGATCAAAGGCTAGCCCAGGGGTGACGGGGGGCACAAGCCTTCCCGTGGAATTTCTTATAAGATGTTTCCAAGGAACTACACTGTGAGCAACGGGGGCCACACCTCGGTAAGAGATTCGGAGCGGCAGATGAGCACCACGAACGTCTTTTCCAGTAAGGGCAGTCTCGCGTACAACGAACTCCGCCAGCTGATCCTCTCCGGTGGCCTTGCCCCCGGCTCGCGCATCTCCCAGTACGAGCTGGCCGACAACATGCAAATGAGCATCACCCCCCTGCGAGAAGCGATCCGCCGGCTCTCAAGTGAGGGCCTGATCATCATGGACACCCACCGGGATTCCAGGGTGGCAACCATGAGCGCCTCCGAGGCACGGGAACTCCTTGAAGTCCGTCTCTCACTCGAACCATCGGCAACAGAACTGGCAGCCTCCCGCCGGACTGACGCCGATATAGCAGCAATGCGCGCAGCCGCCGGGAAGCTCCTGCCTGTCACGCGGGTCTGGGGCGAGGAAGCGATCACAGTTCACCGGGAATTCCACCGGGCCGTCTACGCCGCCTCGCACAACGACGTCATGATCAAGCTCCTTGATGACCTGTGGGACAAATCCGACCGCTACCGCCGCATCGGTCTCGAACTCCCCTCCGGGGATGAGCCCCGCACGATCGACCTGAACCAGCACCACCAGATCCTTGAGCTCGTCACTGCCGGGGATGGCGCCGGTGCGGCCGAACTCGCCCGCACCCACATCGCCAACAGCCTGACAGCCTCAGTAACCGGAGCCCTGGAGGAACGCGAGAACGTCCAGTCGACGCCCCTGGAGAAAACCGCCTAGTATCCGCCGGCTTCCCTCCGGTCGTCAGGAACCGGCCGCGGGCGGGTCATATGGGAATCAGAGAGCCCCTGCATAACGGCTTTCTATGGTTCCCCGCCAGACGACAGGCTCGATCTGATTTCTTCCGCGTGAGCAGCAATAATCCGGCGCCGTTCGCGAGTGAACCCTTTGACTTGCATGTCCAGGATTACCCGGCAGGACAATTCATCCAGCTCCAACAGTTCCATCAGACGACGGATCGCTTCGTCTAGGTCCTCTGAATCCTCGACCACGTGGAAGACATGCTCCCGCCGACCCATCGCCGTCACGAGGGCGTCCACGACTCTCAGAGTGTCCTCAGCACGCCTCCGCTGCTCCGCATTCATGGTGCGATTCTTCCATGCACGACTATTGCCGGAGGAGGGGACCGCCGAGGGCGGCGCCGAGCACATGATGTGCATGGGAAACGCCGTCATCTACTTCGCAATCACCGCAGGTGAAGCGATCCCGTTCCGAGGCCACGTCAGATCGTGGACCAGGTCGGCTATCTAGTGGACGATTCTCATCTCGTGCGAGGTCTGATTGAGTCGCCGTCCGCCGTCGGGAACGACCGTCACAATGTCCTCGATCCGTACGCCGAACCTGCCCGGCAGGTAGATTCCGGGTTCGATCGAGAAGCACATGCCGGGCTGGAGGATCTGGGTTTCGCCCTCGACCATGTACGGCGGCTCGTGAGTCGTCAGCCCGATTCCGTGCCCGACGCGGTGAATGAAGTAGTCGCCGTAGCCGGCTTCAGTGATCACCGCCCGGGACACGCGATCAATTTCCTGGCACTCGACGCCTGGACGCACGGCCTCGAACCCGGCCTGCTGCGCGAGTCTGACGACGTCGTGAACCTCGCGCTCCTCGGCGGCGGGCTCGCCGACGTGCACGGTCCGCGTCGTGTCTGATCCGTAGCCGTGTTTGAGGCCGCCGAAGTCGAGCACCACCATGTCTCCGTCCTTGATGATCCGCGGGCCGATCTCGTGGTGAGGGTTGGCTCCATTCGGACCCGAACCGACGACGGTGAAGTCCATCTGCGAATGACCGAACTGGCGAAGCAGGTCGGCGAGATCAGAACCGACGTCGGTCTCGCTGCGCCCAGCGAACCGCACGGTGACGATCTCCTCGTACGCCTGGTCTGCAGCCGCGCCGGCCGCCGCCAGCCGCTCGATCTCGTCGTCATCCTTGATCGCCCGAAGCATCGGCAGGGCGGTCGTCATCGAGACGTAGGACGACTTGGGCAGTCGATCCTGCAGGCCGAGGAGGTGCATGGCCCAGGCCGAGTCAGAGACGGCATAACGTCCGGTGCCGGCCATCAGCGTGGCAGATTCCGTGTAGGGGTCGCTCCCGTCAGTCCAGTCGGTGATCCGCAGATTCGAGGCGCCGGCGGCCGCTTCCGCGTCGGGCCTCTCAAGCCTCGGAACGATCATGGCGGGCTCCGCATCGACGGGGATCACGAGCATGGTGATGCGTTCAGTGATGGCCACGGGTGCATACCCGGTGAGGTACAGCAAGTCCGGTCCGGGAGTGACCAGGATGCCGTCGAGCCCGGCATCCTGGGCGGCGTGGGCTGCTCGCCGCAACCGCTCGGCGAAGTCATCGGCGGTGAACGGAGCCGGCTCGGAAAGGCCGCGATGATCACTCATGGTTCGCATTCTCGTGCGCGGGGCATCACCGGTCAACCCATCGCCCGGACAGCCGCTGCAGTCACCCTGGAATCACCCGTCGCGGGTGAGCCTTCGGGGCACAGTGGCTCAGGACGCCGAATCTCGACGTTACGGCTGCTCATCCATCGGAAAGGCGACGGCCTCGCCCACCACGCGAAGCCGCAGCTCCGTGCCGGGGCGGGCGATCGAGGCGTTCCAGTGCCGGATCGTGATGATTTCCCCGCCGCCGGGGTAGCGGTGGTCCGGGATGGCGCCGGCGGCAAGGACCGGCGGGACGGGGAGTTGGAGCCGCACTGTGGTTTCGGGGCCGAAGTAGTCCGTGTCCACCACCGTGCCGCGGATGGGGCCGTCCTCGGAAATGCGGATCTGCTCAGGCCGCAGCATCAGCTGGACCCGGCCCTGGGCCGGCGGGCGGCGCACGGGGATCCCGCCGAGCGAACACGTGGCCAGGGAGCCTTCCATCCAGGCATCCAGGATCACGGCGTCGCCCAGGAACTCGGCGGTGGCGCGGTCAGCCGGGCGCGTGTAGACGACGAACGGGTTGCCGATCTGGGCCAGCTTGCCGCCGCGCATCACGGCCACCTGGTCGGCGAAGGACAGCGCCTCGGCCTGGTCATGCGTGACGAGGATCGTGGTGACGCCGGCGTCCTTCAGGACCTGGGCCACGGCGCGGCGGGTGGCCACCCGCAGGCCGGCGTCCAGGGCGGAGAAGGGCTCGTCCAGCAGCATGAGCGCGGGCTTGCGGGCCAGCGCCCGGGCCAGGGCAACCCGCTGCTGCTGGCCGCCGGAGAGCTGGTGCGGGCGGCGCTTGGCCATGGCCGGGTCCAGGGAGACCATTTCCAGCAGCTCGCCCACCCGCGACTTGACGCCGCGGCGCCCGCCGGGCAATTGGGTGGCGTCCAGGCCGAAGGAGATGTTCTGCCCGACCGTCAGGTGCGGGAACAGGGCGCCGTCCTGGGCGACGTAGCCGACGTGCCGCTTGTGGGCGGGGACCCAGGCGTTCTCCCCGGCCACCTTGCTCCCGTTGAGCGAGATGCTGCCGGTGTCCGGGTGCTCGAAGCCGGCAATCAGGCGAAGGAGCGTGGTCTTGCCGGAGCCGGAGGGTCCCACGATCGCCGTCGTTCCGCCCTTGGCGACGGAGAGGTTGACGCCTTTGAGGACGGCCTGGGGCCCAAAGTTCTTGGTGACCGCGTCGATTTCCAGGTGGCTGTTGGTGCTGGTGGCCACGGAAGCCGCGACCCGCGGCTCGGGGAGGCGCGAGGGGGCCTCACGCGACGGGTAAACATCGGTCACTGTCCGGCTACTTTCTTGGACTGCTGGAAGAGGAGATAGGTCATGGGCGCGGAGATCAGGATCATCAGCAGCGCATAGGGGGCGGCGCCAGCGTAGTCGATCTCGCTGCTCTTGCTCCAGAACTCGGTGGCGAGGGTGCGGGTCCCGTTGGGCGAGAGCAGGAGGGTGGCGGTGAGCTCGTTGACAATCCCCAGGAACACCAGGGCGGCGCCGCCAGCCGCGGCGGGGGCCGTGAGCCGCAGCGTCACGCGCAGGAAGGCCAGCAGTGGCGGCTTGCCGAGCACCTGGGCGGCCTCGTCGAGTTCCTTCGGTGCCTGGGACAGCCCCGAGCGGATGTTCACGAGGGCCCGGGGGAGGAACAGCAGCACGTAGGCCGCGATGAGCAGCGCTGAGGTCTGGTACATGCTGGGAACCATCCGGATGCTCACGGTCACGAAGGCCAGGCCCACCACGATCCCGGGCATGGAGCTGGTGATGTAGTTGGACAGCTCCAGGGACTTGCTGAACCAGCCGGGACGCCGCACGGCCAGGTAAGCCATGGGGAACGCGACCACGGTGGTGGCGACGGCCGCCGCGAGGCCGTAGGCCAAGGTCTGCAGGAGGGCCGGCATGAATTCCTCGGCAGCCCAGATTTCCGGGCCGCCGGCGACGATCCAGCGCAGCACAAACGTCAGCGGCAGCCCGAACGCCAGCCCGGTGAGGGCGATCAGGGACAGCTGGGCGGGGAGCTGGTAGGCGTGCAGGGGCAGGCGCAAGGCGCGCGCCTGGGCTCCGGAGCCGATCCTGGCGTACCGGGCGCTGCCGCGGCTGCGGACCTCCACGAGCAGCAGGATCAGGCAGAGGAACACCAGGACGCTGGCCAGCATGTTCCCGGCGGTGCCATTGAACGTGGACTGGTACTGGACCATGATCGCGGTGGTGAAGGTGTCGAAGCGGATCATCGCGAAGGCCCCGTATTCGGCCAGCAGGTGCAGCGCGACCAGCAGCCCGCCGCCAGTCATGGCAATGCGCAGCTGCGGGAGCACCACGCGGAAGAACGCGCGCCAGGCGCCGAGGCCGAGGGAGGCGGCGGACTGTTCGATCGCCGGGTCCAGGCGGCTGAGCGTCGCGGCGGCCGGGATGTACACGAGCGGGAAATAGGACAGGGTGGCGATCAGGACCCCGGACCACAGCCCGCCAAGGGACGGCACCGCGGAAACCCACGCGTAGCTGTTGACGAAGGCGGGGATGGCCAGCGGGGCGGCGAGCAGCACGGCCCACCACTTGCGGCCCACAAGGGACGTGCGTTCGACGAGCCACGCGCCGCCGACGCCCAGGACGAGGCACAGCGGCACCGTCACCACGGTCAGCAGCACCGTGTTCAGCAGGAGTTCGCCCACGCGCGGGCGGAAGATCAGGGCCATTGCGGTGTCCCAGCCGGTGGAGGCTGTCATGAAGACCACGTAGGCCAGGGGCACCAGGGAAAACAGGGCGATGAGGACCGCGATGATGGACACGACAGAGACGCCGAAAGGCGGGCGGGGGCGTTTACCCCTGCCCGCCGTCGTCGTGTCAGTCGTCAAATCCCCAGAGGGACCGGGGACCGCCAGCTTGTTAGTCACTGCGGCTACAGCAGTCCTGCCTGGGTCATCAGCTCGGTGACCTTGGCGGAATTGAGTTTGGCGGGATCCACGGTGGGGGCCTGCAACTCCTTGAGCGGAACCAGCTTGTCGTTGGACGGGACGTCCGAGCCGACAGCGTATTCGAAGGAGGTGCCCTTCTGGAGCACTTCCTGGCCCTTCTTGCCCGTGATGAACTTCAGGAAGGACTGGGCCGCTGCGGCGTTCTTGGAAGACTTCAGCACGCCGCCGCCGGAGATGGAGACGAAGGCGCCCGGGTCCTGGTTCTTGAAGTAGAACGGCGTGACGTTGTTGGAGTTCTCGCCGGTCTTGGCCTGGTCGCCGTAGTAGTAGTAGTGGTAGATCAGGGCGGAGTCGACTTCGCCGGCGTTGACGGCCTTCATGGCCGTGCTGTTGCCCTTGTATGGCTTGGAGTTTTCCTTCATGCCCTTGAGCCAGGCCTCAGTGGCGGCTTCGCCCTTGAGTTCCAGCAGGGCCGAGACGATCGCCTGGAAGTCGGCGCCCGACGGCGAGGCAGCCCACTTGCCCTTCCACTCGGGGTTGGCCAGGTCCAGCATGGACTTGGGCAGCTTGTCGGCGCTGATCTTGTTCTTGTCGTAGACCAGGACGGTGGAGCGGGCCGCGATGCCGGTCCACTTGTTGGTGGAGGGGCGGAATTCGGCGGGGACCTGGTCCACGGTGGCCTTGTCCACATCCGCGAAGAGGCCGGCGTTTTCCACCTGGGCCATGGCGGGGGAGTTCTCGGTGAGGAAGACGTCCGCCGGTGAGGCCTGGCCTTCCTGCACGATCTGGTTGGACATCTCGGTGTCGTCGCCCTGGCGCACGGTCACCTTGATGCCGGTCTCGGCGGTGAAGGCGTCGATCCACTCTTTGGTCAGGGATTCGTGCTGGGCGTTATAGACCGTGATCTCACCGGCGGAGGAGCCGTTGGCGGCGGTGCTGCTGCCGGCCGTGGCGGAGGAACCGGAGCCGCAGGCGGCCAGGCCCAGGGCGGCAGTGGCGGCCAGGGCGATGCCCGCCAGCGCGTTGGTGCGGATCTTCATGGGGCTACTTTCTACAAGGAAGTCGTCGTAGTGCCCTGCCCCCCGTGAGCGGGGAAGTTAGGGCATGCTCACTAAGAAAGACTGTAGGTTAGCCAAACCTAAGCGACCAACCTGAGGCTGGTTTAAGTGATGAGGATCACATCAATTACGATACTATTGCGTGACGTAATTGTCGCCGGGTTGTGGGGCGGACGCCTGCGCGATCGAGGCGGCCGCCTCGAGCACCATCCAGGCCTGCAGCTGCGTGGAGAGTTCGACGGCGGCCCCTTCCGGGTAGCTGCGGCGTGCCGGCGCGTCGGTGCGGTCGGAGAAGACCAGATGGCTGCCGCGGCGCGCGAGGCGGTCGTGTGGAGGGAGGATCCGGCGGCCCTCCCAGAGGGCCTCGGCCGTATCGTTCACAAGCGCCGCCGCCGTGGCCCGGGTTTCGGCCGGGAGGCGTTCGTCGACGGCGGCGAGGGCCAGGTAGCGGACGAGGATCCCCGTGAAGAGCCCGCCGTCGCCCGTCCCCTCGCAGCGCAGCACCGCGGCGGTGCGGCCCAGCAGCGGGGCCGGCTGCGTGAGGTTGCCCGCCACGGCGTCCACCAATGCGGCCGCTCGCCCGAGGTTGGGCTCGCCCCCGAGTTCCAGCAGTGCGCCGAGGACGGGCCCTTGGTTGTAGGTGTAGATGGTCTCTTCCAGCACGGCTTCGCCCGTCCCGGAAATCCGGAGGCCGTCACGGTACAGGCCCTGGCCGGGCTCGTACAGCCTGGCATCCAGCCAGTCCAGCAGGGACTGCGCCTTGGTCCGGTTGCCGGTCCGCGCGTAATAGAGGGCCACCGGGGCGGTGGCGGGGGTGTTCTTGAAGTCGCGCTTCGTGCTCCAGAATGTACCGCCGCCCAGATCGTCCGTGGAAGCGGAGTCGAACTGCAGGGTCAGGCTTTGCAGGACCTTGGCGTTGCGCTCCCGGCCGGTGTGTTTGCGGGTGTCCTCGGCGAGCTTGTCCAGCCGGAGCGTGGCAAGGGCCAGCCAGGCCATGTCGTCGTAGTAGTTGTTGACCACCGTGAGGAAATTGCGCAGCCGGATGCCCGTGACGAGCCGGGAGGCGAGCCGGCCGGCGCTGGGCCGGTTCTCGCCGTCGAACTTGGTTCCAGGATTCCGGGGGGACCCCAGTTCCCGGCGGCCGGCGTCCACGAGGCAGTCCAGGTAGTGTGCCTGCCACCAGTAGTGCCAGGGCCGGGACAGGTTCTTCAGCCGGCCCGAGGGCCGGAGGATCGCGGCGATGTGGGTCCCGGGGAGGAAGAAGAGCCGCTGCCCGAAGAGCCTGGTCACCGAGCGGGCGGCCTCGTCCGCGCGGAAGGACCAGTTGGGGGCGGAGGCGTCGGCTCGGGTCATGGCTCAAGCGTAATCGCGGGAGCCCGTCCGGACCGCGACCGTGACTGTGCCTCGGCGTGTGCGGCCCAAAGGTGCGCATTGGCCGCATTCCAGTTAACATTCACTAACTAATGTTCCCCGCGTGCCGCCTCTGCAGGCGCCGCCCGCGTCGAGGCTTCGCAGCCGGGGTTCGGTTCCACATCAAGGAGGATGGATGGACATCAAGGGTACTGTCGCGCTGATCACGGGCGGGGCCTCGGGTCTCGGAGCGGCCACGGCCAGGCGCCTGTTCGACGCCGGCGCCTCGGTGGTCCTCGTGGACCTGCCGGGTTCCGCCGGGGACGCCTTTGCCGCCGAACTGACCGCATCCGCCGCTGCCGGCGCCGGAGAAGCTGCTGCCGGAGGCGGCCGCAGGGCCGTCTTTGTCCCGGCCGACGTCACGGACGAGGCGCAGGTGCAGGCCGCCGTCGACGCCGCCTCAGCCCTCGGCCCGCTGCGCATCGTGGTCAACTGCGCGGGGACCGCCACCCCCGGCAAGGTCCTGGGCCGCGACGGCGTCCTTCCGCTGGAGGCCTTCAACCGCGTCATCCAGGTCAACCTCGTGGGCACCTTCAACGTGATCCGCCTCGCCGCGGCCGCCATGGCAGCCACCGAGCCCGCCGCCACGGAACTCGGCGGCCCCGAACGTGGCGTCATCATCAACACCGCCTCCGTTGCCGCGTTCGACGGGCAGATCGGCCAGCCCGCCTACGCCGCCTCCAAGGGTGCCGTCGCCGCCATGACGCTGCCGATTGCCCGCGAACTCGCGCGCTCGCTGATCCGGGTGGTCACCATCGCGCCGGGCATCTTCGAGACTCCCATGATGGCCGGCCTGCCCCAGGAGGCGCAGGACTCCCTGGGCCAGCAGGTGCCGCACCCCTCGCGGCTGGGCCGGCCGGCCGAATACGCGAACCTCGCCGCGCACATTGTGGAGAACGCCATGCTCAACGGCGAGATAATCCGCCTCGACGGTGCCATCCGCATGGGCCCGAAATGACCGGGTCTGAGATGGCCGGGACTGTGCTGCCCACGGCGGACTTCTTCGACTACGAAGCCCTGCTCAGCACGGCGGAGCGGGCCAAGCTGGCGCAGCTGCGCGAGTTCCTGGCCGCCGAGGTTGCCCCGTTCGCCACGGACTGGTGGAACAAGGCCGAATTCCCGGCCCACATCCTGCCCAAGCTGGCCGCCCTGGAGCTCAGCGCCCCGGCCCAGCGCGGCTACAGCAACCTGTTCGCCGGGATCGTCATCGCCGAGATGACCCGGGTGGACACCTCGCTCGCCACCTTCTTCCTGGTCCACCACGACCTCTTCGTGGAGTCGCTCTACGGCTTCGGCTCCGAGGAGCAGAAAGCGCGCCTGCTCGAGGACGCGGCAAGCCTGCGCACCACCGGTGCCTTTGCCCTCACGGAACCGGACCACGGCTCGGACGTTGCCGGCGGCATGGAAACCCGGGCCCGCCGGGTCCCCGGCGGCGCGGCCGGCGGCGGCGACGCCTGGGTGCTCAACGGCGCCAAGCGCTGGATCGGCAACGGGACGTTTTGCGACTACATGCTGGTCTGGGCCCGGGACGAGGCCGACGGCGGCATCCGCGGCTTCATCGTCGACGCCACCTTGCCGGGCGTGAGCCGGAGCCGGATCGAGAACAAGATTGCCCTGCGCACGGTGCAGAACGCGGACATCGTCTTCACCGACGTCCGGGTGGCCGAAACGGACCGCTTCGCCGGGATCAGCAGCTTCGAGGACACCAATGAGCTCCTGCGCGGTTCCCGGATCATGGTGGCCTGGCAGGGGGTGGGGCAGCAGCTCGCGGCGTTCGACGTCGCCCGGCAGTACGCCGTCGAACGCCAGCAGTTCGGCCGCCCGCTGGCGAAGTTCCAGCTGGTCCAGCAGCAGCTGGTCACCATGCTGGGCAACGCCGTGGCCAGCATGGGCATGATGGTCCGGATCGCCCAGTTGCAGGACGCCGGCGCCGGGGACATGCCGCAGGTGGCCCTCGCCAAGTCCTATGTCAGCGCCCGGATGCGCGAAACCGTCGCGATGGGCCGGTCCCTGCTGGGCGGCAACGGGATCGTCACCGACTACCGGATGGCCAAGATCTTCTCCGACGCCGAGGCGATCTACACCTACGAGGGCTCGTTCGAGATCAACACCCTGATCACGGGACGCGCCATCACCGGGGTGTCCGCGATCGTCTAGAAGACGGCTTTGACCGTTTAGACCGTTTAGACCCGTTCAGAAGAGGCCGGGTTCCTTCTCGCCGGCCTCAATCTTCACATCAAGGCTGTTGTTCCGCACCGGCATGGGGCAGGTGCCGTACGGGGTGAAGGCGCTCGGGTAGTTGATGGCCCGGTTAAAGTCCAGGATCACCGACCTATTTCCCAAGGAGTCGACGCGGGGCCTCGCGGTGGAGACCTTCCGCCACTCGTCAGTACTTTCCCCGTTGGTCTCGTCGTGGAACGTCACCGTCAGGGCGCCGAGCTTCTCCTCCTCGGCCTGCAGGTGGAACTCGTGGTCCGCGCCGGGAAGCCGGAAGACCAACTCGCCGACCGAGCGGTGGACCCCGTCCACGAGCGGGTTGGCCGTGCCGATCGGGACATCCACGGGCTCGGGATAGGGCGCGAACCTGGCCTCGATGACCAGGTCCGGGCGGAAGTCGAAGGTGGGCACGCCGTCGAACTCCGTGAACGCCGGCGACTGCGAGTCGCGCGTGCGGATGGCGTACTTGTCCGCCCGCATGGCGAGCTCCACCACCACCTGGCGGCCGTCGTCGCCGCCGTACTGGACCCACATCAGTGATTCCTCGTCGGCGAGCACGGCGCTGATGGTCCCGTCCACGGGTTCGCCGGTTTCGACGAGGGTCAGACCGTCGGACGCGGCGGCGGTGAGGAACGCCGCGGTGCCGTCTGTGGACCAGAGGCCGGGGGCGAGCTCGACGGCGGCCGGCTCGCCTTCCAGCCACTGGAAGGAGGTCAGCGTGAGCCAGCCGTGCTCGCTGGCGAGGGCCGTGTTGCGGCTGTTCCGGAAGCGTTGCCAGCGGGCCAGCTGCGGGTTCTGCACTGCATCAGGCGTGGGCTTCGAGCCAGTCCCGGTTTCAGGGTCAGGGGTGGTCATGGGCACCTCCAAGGGGGTTTCAGCTGGTGGCGGGTGGGGTTTTGAGGCTGGCCGCCACGAGTTGGGCCGCGGTGGTTCCGGCTGCGGCGGCCGCGGCCGGGTCGCCGTCGAGCACCCCGCTTGCCAGGCCGCCGTCGAGTACCAGGGTCAGGCTGCGGGCGAGCTGGTCCGGGTCCCCGGCGCCGGCGCGTGCGGCGAGGTCCCGGATCCAGGCGCGGATCTGGCGCTTGTGGGCCACGGTCCGGTCGTGGACGCGGGTGCCGGCGGCCGACTCGGCGGCCGCGTTGATGAAGGCGCAGCCGCGGTAGCCGTCGCGCCGGCAGGCGGCTGTCAGGGCATCGAACAGGCCCACGAGCTGCTCGGCCGGGTCCTCGCCGGCGGCCTCGGCGGCGGCGTGCAGCTGCCCGGTCCAGACGCCGTCCACCTTCTCCAGGTAGGCCAGCATGAGGTCGTCCTTGGCGGGAAAGTACTTATAGAAAGTGGCTTTCGCGACGCCGGACTCGGCGATGATCGTGTCGATGCCGGCGGCCCGGAAACCCTGCGCGTAGAAGAGCCGGAAGGCCGTGGCCAGGATCTTCTCCCTGGCATGCCCGGCAGGGGTGCGGGCAGCCGGGGCGGCGGTGGCTGCTGGCGAGGTCATGGCTCAATCGTACACAGACAAGTCTGTCTACGCCGCAGTGTCATTCGCCCTGTGCCTCGTCAACGACGGACCGCCGGCCCGCCTCCGCCTGATCCGGCGGCTACGGGCGGGCGGCCAGACCCCGCACGAGCAGCCGCCAGACCTCGCGCAGCTCGGCCCCGATGGCCGGGGCCGACCATTCCGAAGCGTGCAGCGGGTGGTGGAACCGCGCCGTGGCGTGCAGGACGGCACGGCCGGCCGGCACCGGATCCGGGACGGCGAATTCGCCGCTGCGGACGCCGTCGGCAATGATCTCGGTGAGCGCTGCGGCCAGGTGGTCAACGTGGGCCGCCACCACTTCCCGCGCCTCGGCGGTCAGCTGGCCGAACGTGGCAAACAGCTCCGGATCGTTCAGCGCCATGCCCTGCTTGATGGCCGCGAGGCGTTCGAGCCAGCGGAGCAGGCGTTCCGCGGCAGGGCCCTCCGTATCGCGGGCAGGATCCAGCGGCTCCGCGAGGCGGTCCAGCCAGCGCCGGGCCACCGCGTCCCGCAGCGCCACCTTTGTGGGAAAGTGCCGGTAGACGCTGCCGTGGCTGACTCCCAAGGCCTTCGCGACGTCCACCACCGTGGCCTTGGCCGGTCCGAAGCGCCGCAGCACGTCTTCGGCGGCGTCGAGGATGCGCTCCTCGGTCAGGACGGCGGCTACAGGGGTCACCGGCGTTCGCTGTCGAGCATGGCCATCTGGCCGGCGTCGTAGCGGGTGCCCGCGGCCGAGTCGGCGGGGACGGCGGCCTCGATCGCTGCCAGGTCCTCGGCGGAGAGGAGCAGATCGACCGCGCCCAGCGATTCGGAAAGCCGTTCCCGACGGCGGGCGCCAACGAGGGGGACGATGTCCTCGCCGCGGGACAGGACCCAGGCGATGGCGAGCTGGGCGACGGTCGCGCCCTTGCGGTCGGCGATTTCGCGGAGCCGTTCGACGAGCTCGAGGTTCCGCTGCAGGTTCTCGCCGGAGAACCGGGGCAGGTGGGCCCGGAAGTCGCGCTGGTTCCCGGTTCCGGCGGCCGGCCAGTGGCCGGAAACCAGGCCGCGGGACAGCACGCCGTATGCCGTGATGCCGATGCCCAGTTCGCGGGCCACCGGCAGGATGTCCTGCTCGATGCCACGGGAGAGGAGGGAGTACTCGATCTGGAGGTCCGAGACCGGGTGGACGGCGTTGGCGCGGCGCAGGGTGTCGGCGCCGACCTCTGAGAGGCCGATGTGGCGGATCAGGCCCTGCTGCACGAGCTCGGCCAGTGCTCCCACGGTTTCTTCCACCGGAACGGACGGATCCAGGCGGGCCGGCCGGTAGATGTCCACGTAGTCGGTGCCGAGGCGCCGGAGGGTGTAGGCCAGGAAGTTCTTGATGGCCACCGGACGGGTGTCCACGCCGTTCCATCCGCCCCGGGCATCGCGCAGGACGCCGAACTTCACGCTGATCTGGGCGCTCTCGCGCCGTCGGCCGCGGATCGCGTCGCGCAGCAGCATTTCGTTGTGGCCCATGCCGTAGAAGTCGCCGGTGTCCAGCAGGGTCACGCCGGCGTCGAGGGCGGCCTGGATCGTGGCGACGCTCTCGGCGTCGTCGGCGGGGCCGTAAAGATCGGACATGCCCATCATGCCGAGGCCGATGGCGGCGGTGCTGGGGCCGGTGGAGCCCAGGGTGCGGGGGGTGCCGAGAGTAGAAGTTGTCATGCCATGACCATAAAACAATCAGCTGACAGATTTCAAACTTTGTCAGCTGAGATGAGGCGGGCGGGGCGTCGGGCGCGCGCTTATTGCCGTAGACAGGTCTGTCTGATAGCGTCATGCCCATACGTAGACGAACCTGTCTACTCCACGACTTCAGAATGAGGACGCCATGAAGATTGCAGTACTGGGAACCGGCATGGTGGGGCGCACGATTGCCGGCGCACTGGCAGGGCTGGGGCACGACGTCGTGATCGGCACCCGCGACCCGCAGGCGACGCTCGCCCGGACCGAACCGGACATGATGGGCACCGCGCCGTTCGCCGAGTGGCACGCCGCAAACGCCGGAGTCGACGTCGCCGCGTTTGCTGACGCGGCATCCGACGGCGAGCTGATCGTCAATGCCACCAACGGTGCCGGCTCGCTGGCCGCGCTGGCCGCAGCGGGGACCCCGAACCTGGCCGGCAAGATCATCATGGACATCGCCAACCCGCTGGACTTCTCGCAGGGCATGCCGCCGTCGCTGAACCCGGTGAACACGGACAGCCTCGGTGAAGAGATCCAGCGGTCCTTCCCGGAGGCCAAGGTGGTGAAGACGCTGAACACCATGACCGCGTCCGTGATGGTCGATCCGGCCCGGGTGGCCGGCGGTGACCACACGGTGTTCGTCTCCGGGGACGAGGCCGGCGCCAAGGCGGCCGTGACGGAACTCCTCAAGGGCTTCGGCCACCGCGACGTGATCGACCTCGGCGACATCACGAGTGCCCGCGGTGCGGAAATGGTCCTGCCGATCTGGCTGCGGATCTGGGGCGCGCTGGGCACCGGCGAGTTCAACTTCAAGATCGCGCGCTAACCCCTTCACCCGCCAAGCTCGCAGCAGGGGCCGTTCTGGGAGCTCGGAACGACCCCTGCTGCGAACTGGTTGGGGTCCCGGGGGTCCCCGGGGGAGGGACGTCGGGGCGGCGCGGCGGGGCATGACACTATCTGAGACGGAATTCCAGCAGGGAGTGCCTGCGGGTAACATCCCATGGGAAGAAGTAATCGGGCTCACAGTATCCAGCGCAGTGTACGAGCCAAGTCGAACCCTCGAAAGATAGTTTCCATGGCTGACACTGCAATGCATTCCGACACCGATCTTGCCGCCGAACTCCGGGCTGATGTCCGCCGGGTCTCCACCCTCCTCGGCGAATCCCTGGTCCGCCAGCACGGCCCCGAGCTCCTGGACCTGGTGGAGCAGGTGCGCCTGCTGACCAAGGAATCCAAGGAAGCCGCCCGCGGCGGCGCCGACGCTACCGGGCCGTGGAGCTCGTACGACGTCGTCGCCCAGGTCCGCGAACTGCTCGGTTCCCTGCCGCTGGAGCAGGCCACCGACCTGGTCCGCGCCTTTGCGTTCTACTTCCACCTGGCGAACGCCGCCGAGCAGGTCCACCGGGTCCGCGGGTTGCGCACCCGGCAGGAGAAGGACGGCTGGCTCGCCAAAGCCGTGGAGGAGATCGCGGACCAGGCCGGCAACTCCGTGCTGCAGGAAGTCGTCAATGAACTCGACGTCCGCCCCATCTTCACCGCACACCCCACCGAGGCCTCCCGCCGCTCCGTGCTGGACAAAATCCGCCGGCTTTCGGATATCCTGTCCGAATCCACGGCGGAGGGCACGTCCGCGCGCCGCCGCCAGGACCGCCACCTGTCCGAAGTGATCGACCAGATGTGGCAGACGGACGAGCTCCGCCAGGTCCGGCCCACCCCCGTGGACGAGGCCCGGAACGCCATCTATTACCTCACCGGCATCCTCAGCGACGCCATGCCGGAAATGCTCTCGGACCTCTCCGAGCTGCTTGCCGAGCACGGCGTCACGCTGCCGCCGCAGAAGGCCCCAATCCGCTTCGGCTCCTGGATCGGCGGGGACCGCGACGGCAATCCCAACGTCACGGCCGCCGTCACCCGCGAAATCCTCCAGATCCAGAACCAGCACGCCGTGCGGATCAGCATCGGCCTGATCGACGGGCTCATCTCCATCCTGTCCAACTCGACCGCGCTGGCCGGGGCGGACCAGGAGCTCCTGGACTCGATCGACGTCGACCTGGGGAACCTGCCTGGCCTGGACCGCCGCGTCCTCGAGCTGAACGCTCAGGAGCCCTACCGGCTCAAACTCACCTGCATCAAGGCCAAGCTGATCAACACCGGCCGCCGGGTCGCGGCCGGATCCGCGCACGAGCCCGGCCGCGACTACACCGCCACCGCGGAGCTCCTCGCCGAGCTCGGCCTGCTCGAACGGTCGCTGCGGAACCACCACGCGGCCCTCGCCGCCGACGGCGCCCTGTCCCGGGTCCGCCGCGCCATCGCCTCCTTCGGCCTGCACCTGGCCACCCTCGACATCCGCGAGCACGCCGACCACCACCATGACGCCGTCGGGCAGCTCATGGACCGCCTTGGCGGGCCCGGTGTCCGGTACGCGGAACTCAGCCGCGCCGAGCGGCTCGAGGTGCTGGGCTCCGAACTTGCGTCCCGGCGCCCGCTCTCCGGCCACCCGATCAAGCTCGACGGCGTCGCCGACGGCACCTACGACGTCTTCCGGGAGATCCGCCGCGCCCTGCGCACCTACGGCCCCGACGTGATCGAGACCTACATCATCTCCATGACCCGCGGCGCGGACGACGTCCTGGCCGCGGCCGTGCTGGCCCGCGAGGCCGGCCTGGTCAGCCTGTTCGGCGAGGCGCCCTACGCCAAGATCGGCTTCGCGCCGCTGCTGGAGACCGTCGACGAACTCCGCGCCTCGGCCGAAATCGTGGACCGGCTGCTCTCCGATGCCTCCTACCGCGAACTCGTCCGGCTCCGCGGAGACGTGCAGGAAATCATGCTCGGCTACTCGGACTCCAACAAGGAATCCGGCGTCATGACGAGCCAGTGGGAAATCTACAAGACCCAGCGCAAGCTCCGCGACGTGGCGGCCAAGCACGGAGTCCGCGTGCGCCTTTTCCACGGCCGCGGCGGCTCGGTGGGCCGCGGCGGCGGGCCGACCTACGATGCCATCATGGCCCAGCCCAACGGCGTGCTCGAGGGCGAGATCAAGTTCACCGAGCAGGGCGAGGTCATCTCGGACAAGTACTCCCTGCCGGAGCTGGCCCGCGAAAACCTCGAGCTCTCCCTGGCCGCCGTACTGCAGGGCTCGGCCCTGCACCGCACCCCGCGCACCTCGGAGGACCAGCGGGTGCGCTACGGCCACGTCATGGAAACCGTCTCCGACGCCGCGTTTGCGCGCTACCGCACGCTGATTGATGACCCCGATCTGCCCGCCTACTTCATGGCGTCCACCCCGGTGGAGCAGCTGGGATCCCTCAACATCGGATCCCGTCCGTCCAAGCGCCCCGACTCCGGCGCCGGGCTGGAGGGTCTCCGCGCCATCCCGTGGGTGTTCGGCTGGACGCAGTCGCGGCAGATCGTGCCGGGCTGGTTCGGTGTGGGCTCCGGCCTCAAAGCCGCGCGCGAGGCCGGTAACTCGGCCCAGCTCCAGGAGATGATCGAGGGCTGGCACTTCTTCCGCTCGGTGCTTTCCAACGTTGAGATGACCCTGGCGAAGACGGACATGGACATTGCCGGCTACTACGTCTCCACCCTGGTGCCGGCGGAACTGCACCACCTGTTCCGTGCCATCCGGGCCGAATATGAGCTCACGGTCGAGGAGATCCAGAACCTTACCGGCGAGCACGTGATCCTCGATGCCCAGCCCACCCTGAAGCGCTCCCTCGAGATCCGGGACCAGTACCTCGACCCCATCAGCTACCTCCAGGTGGAACTGCTGCGCCGCGTCCGGGCCGAGGCCGCGGAGGGCATGACCGGGGCCGAGATCGACGAACGGCTCCAGCGGGCCATGCTGATCACGGTCAACGGAGTCGCCGCCGGGCTGCGCAACACCGGGTAGCCCCCTCCGACGCTCCCTCAGGTATGGCGGCCTTTCCCACGACGCTCCCTCACCTTCTGCGGGGAATTTCCAAACGCTCCCTCAGGTCCTGCGGTTCTTCCCCGGACGCTCCCTCTCCCGGTGAGGGAGCGTTGGGGTTTTGGGTGCGGAAGGTGAGGGAGCGTGGCGGCGCGGCTAGGGTTGTTCCATGCCGTCGTTCCAGACCAGACTGAAGATCACCGGGCTCAAGCCTGGCACCGCTCCCGAGGCCGTCATGGCCGCGGCCATCGAGGCGCTTGGGACGCGGCACCACGTCGAATCGCACCAGCTTGAGCTCGCCGGCGGCGTCCCACAGCTGAACCTGCGCTTCCTGGTCGATGCCACCGCCTACAGCGCCGAAAACAGCCAGGCGCTGGAGTCGGCAGCCATGATGCGCGACGCTGTCGAACGCGTTGCGCTCACCGGTGCGCTGACCGTGCTGCGCCGCAGCCGCGGCCGCTGGGCACCCGTCTAAAAGTCCAGTTCCTCGTCCGGGTCAACCACGGCGGACTCCACGGGGGAGGGGCTGCCCCGGCGCCGCGTCACGATCACGCCCACGACCGCTCCGACCAGCAGCCCGACGCCGACGCCGATCAGGGAGCTCGCCCAGAAGGGCAGCCCGGTGGCGGAGCCCATGAAATAGCCCAGCGCCACGGACCAGGCTGCCCAGAGCAGGCCGCCGAGGGCCGCGCAGAGGCTGAACCCGCGGGTGGAGACGTTGGCGATGCCCGCCGCGGCCGTCGTGGCCAGCCGCCCGCCGGGGATGAAGCGGAGGCCGATGATCGCGCCGTAGGTGGAGGACCGGCCGGCTTTCGCGATCGCCGAATGCACGGCCGCGTGGAACCGGAGACCCCATTTCCAGCGGTCGAGCACGTGGCTTAGCCGCCGTTTGAACAGCTGGAAGACAAGAAGGTCACCAAGCCATGAGGACACCGCGGCGAGGAGCACCACGAGGAACGCGTTGATGTGGCCCTCTGCGGACAGCGCGCCGCCGGTGATGACCAGCATTTCCGAGGGGACGGGCGGGAAAATCGCATCGCCGATCACGAAGGGGAAGATCCAGAAATAGATCGCGGCGCCCCAGCTGTCCGCATTTCCGAAGTCCATGGGCACAAGGTACCGCACTTCCAGCCGCTAGCGTGCCTCGCTGAGTTCCAGTCTGCTGCGGTATTCCACCGGGCTCCCGGAGATGGGGTCCACGAAGCGAATCCCGCGGGCCAGGAGTTGCAGCGGCTTGGCGTAATTGTCCGGAGCCTTGTCCAGCAGTTCCGGGTAGAACGCATCGTTGACGATGCCGAGGCCCAGTGAGGCCATGTGCACGCGGAGCTGGTGGGTCTTCCCGGAGTGCGGCTCCAGCCGGTACAGCGCGCGGCGGTGCGGGCCGCCGTCGGCGTCGGGTGCGCCGTCGGGTGCGCCGGAAGCGTCAAACGTGCGCAGCCGCTCGATCCGGGTTTCCGCATTGGGTTCGCCATCGACAACCTCGGCCAGCAGGTAGCTGCGGGACTTGGTCATCCGGTTCCGCACCACCACAGGGAAGTCCACCGCGGGATGGCCCGGGGCGGGCTCTGCGGCGGACACACACTCGTATTCCTTCTGGACCTGGCGCTTTTCGAAGAGCACCTGGTATTTGCCCCGGGTCTCGGGGTTCGTGGAGAGCAACAGGATGCCGGCGGTCATGCGGTCCAGGCGGTGCATGGGAATCAGGTCCGGGAGGCCGAGCTGGTTCCGGAGCCGGACCAGGGCCGATTCCTGGATGTACGTCCCGCCGGGGGTGGTGGGCAGAAAGTGCGGCTTGTCCACCACCAGCAGGTGATCGTCCTGGTGCAGAATGTTCAGTTCCACCGGGATCCGGGTCTCCGGCGGCAGGGTCCGGTAGTACCAAATGAACGTATGGTCCTGCATCGGCGTGCTGCGGTCCAGGGCGATCCCCGCCTCGCCGACGATCTCGCCGGCGTCGAACCGGTCCTCGATGCCCTGCGGATCGATGTGCCCCCAGCGGTGCATCATGTAGTCCAGCGCGGTCGCCCAGGGGCCCTCGTCCGGCAGGCGCAGACGCGTCGCGTTGACGCCGTCGCGCACGGGAAGGGGGGATTGCATCACCCGACCATTCTACGGGCCCGGCCTCCCGCGCCCCCGCGCAGCCCTCGCCCCCCCCCGCGCCCCCGCGCAGCCCTCGCCCCCCGCGGCC